>DASUJH010000053.1 GCA_036279355.1 Gemmatimonadales bacterium | reverse complement strand
GGTGGCGCGTGGTGCTCGACCGGATCACGGCTGAGGATCTGCAATCCACGCGGCGAACGCGCTGGCCCTTTCAGGACCGCCCGTTCGGCGACGTCGTCGCATGGGTCAACGTCGAGCTCACCAAGAACGCGGCGGAGCTCGGCTACGCACGTTTTCTGTTCTCCGCGTCGGCGCAGCCCACCCGATGACCGCGCCGTGAAGTTCGGCTCCCATCCCTCGAACTCGAGCCGCGAACCAGGACGATAACCGCCCTCCGATTGACCTTGGGGTTGAGGTAGTCGCCGGTGACACGGCGCACCGGCTCTGCCGACGTTGGTGCGGTCAGCTCACCACGCTGGCCGCGAAGTTCGCCCACGCCGCGGTGCCGGCTAGCCAGCCGGCGATGTACTCGGTGGAGAACACGGCGAGGCCGCCGACGATGAAGGCGGGATGCAGGCGGCGGGTGCGCGCGACATCCACGACGACGCACGCCAGCATCAATCAGTCGCGTGCCGTGCCGCTATCGGTCGTCCAGTGCGTATACGCACCGATGAAGCGTGCCAGCGCGGCATCGAGCAGCAGGATCGTTGCCAACAGCATCAGGCGTTTGTGCACATCGGGATGCACCAGACGGAACGCCAGGCCGGTGCCGGTCAGACCGGCAAACATCGCAAGCTCCAGCCGTTGGCGAGAAACGTCGCCGGCTGCACGCTGGGCGGCACGTGATCCCCGCCCAGGTGCACGGCAATCGTCACGGTGAACGCCCCCAAGATGACGACCAGCACCGCCAGGGCGGCGTCGAAGATCCCTAGACGCAGGTGCAGCGCGACGCGGTGCCGCCCTGGCGGTGCTGGCCATCATGATATTGGCGCCCCAGGCTCAGCCGGTGACCCGATAGCGCACCGCCATCCCCGCCGCGTTGTGGAACGAGACGTGGCAGTGGAAGAGCCAGGTGCCCACATTGTCGGGGACCATGTTCGCGATCGACATCCCCATGAACGAGAGCGTGAGCACGTCGGTGCGCATGCCGCCCACGAGCACGTCATTGCCGTGCCAGTGGGGCGCGTGGACGTCGAAGTCGTTGGTCGAGGACATCACATACCAGCGGACCCGCTGCCCCCGCCGAATCGTGAGATCGTCGACCGGCAGGTTCCCGTGGATGTACCCGTTAATGGTGAACTTCACGTACCAGGGATAGGCGGCGTCGGTCTCCGACGGATTGGGGATCGGCTTCAGTTTCTCCACAGAATCGAGCGGCGGAAGATTTTCGTCCGCGAGCCAGCTCAGGTTCTCCTCCACCTGGGCGAAGGCGGTCACGATTTCCCGGTCCACGTCCTTGGGGCTGCCGTCCGGCCGAGCCATGCCGCGCGCGGTGATGATCATGGCGCCCAACAGGCCGGTGTTGATGTCGCGCGCCTCATCCACGTGGGAGTGATACATCCACATGACCGAGCTGCCGTCCATCGGCCCCGGACCGGCGCGCTCGGGCACCGGCCAGACGTACACGAAGGTGCCGCCGGGTGGCACGCCGTTGCCCGTGCGTCCGTCTCCCGCGCCGTCGTTGTACGGCGCGCCTTCCGAGCTTTTCTCGTAGAACACGCCATGCGGATGCATGCTGTAGGGCCGCGCTCCGTTGTTGCGGAACACGACGCGGATGGTGTCGCCCACCACCGCGTGAATCACGGGACCGAGGAAGCCCAGGTGCTGCCACTCGGGCGGTCTCGGCTTGAGCGTCCGGAAGGTGCTGTCGGTGTATTCGCGGTAGAGCACCTTGTGGTAGCTGGTACTCGCCGGCCTCGGCTTGGCGGCAGCGAAGAACGCGGAATCGGCATAAGGGCGGCCCGCGATCTCGTCTCGACCACCCGGCACGTAATCCCACGCGACCGGGTCGGCGGCGATGTAATACGTCCGGGTTCGTCCGGCGGCGGCGGCGGCGGTCCGCGCCGACGTCGGGGCCGGTGCCTGGTGCGACGCGACGGAGGGCAGCGCGAGCGCGCCGAGCGCGAGACTCGTCACCAAGGGGCGAATGAGCGTCATGGCAGGTCTCCCGTGAATTTGCGATTCGTTCAGAGCCGAGCGCAGATGGCGCTCATGAGCGCCTTCGCCTTCTCGTAGTCGGCTGACCCGAGGTCCATGCCGACGAACACGTCATGGCGTACGGCAATGAGCTGCGTGCCATGCAGCAGCGCCGCGCGGTCCCACGGACCTTTGAGCGTCGTGTCGGTCTGGAAACCAACCTTGGCCGCGGCACCCGGGGCGGTCGCCGCGCCTCGCGCCGCGCCGCCCCCGCCGCCCACCATCTTCATGAGCCCGCCGATCGCCGCCTGCATCTCAGGCGGCGGCTTCATCGTGTCCAGTGGCGAGCTGGCCGGCGCGCCGATGAGCCCGCCGACCATCGCCATGCCGTGCGTGAGCATCATGTAATTCTTCTGTCCGCCCTCCCACACGACTTCCACCGGGTACGCCCGCTCGCCGTCCGCGGTGGCCACGCGCCAGGTGCAGGACGTCTCGGGCGAGTCGGAGGTGGGTGCCACGCTGAGCCGGCCGACCGCGGCCTCGACTTCGGAGCGGGAGACGAGATCGCAGGCATGCGCCGGGTGGGCGCGCGGCTTGGGCGCGAGCGCCACGGCGCGGACGCCGTCGTAGTCGAGCGGATGCTCGAATCGCGGCACGACGAGTTTCGCCAGCGCCAGTGCGTCGCTCTCCCGCCCGCTCGCGCCGCTCACGTCGATGCTCACCTCGGCCTCACCCCTCGACGCGAAGAGCGATCCGCCCGGGATCCAGGTGGCCTGATCCCAAGGTCCCGGCTCCGACTTCATGACCCGGTTGGCCATGGTGTCGAGACCGGGCGCGCCTTTGTCCAACACGGCACCGAGTCCGGTGGGCACTCCGTGCAGGACTTTGCCAATGAGGCGGCCGCCGCCCCAGACGGGGCGGATCGTCACCTCGCGTCCGTCGCTGCCGCGATACGTGCATTGATCGCCGCCAGGGTCGGGGGCGCCGTCGCTCGAGCGATAGGGCGGCGCGGCGAGCGTGCCGACGTACGGCTCGGCCTCGCCGGCCGAGAGCAGGGTGCAGGCGTCGTGCGCGCGCGCTGCCCGCGTCTCGGAGGCGAGCTTCCGGAGCAGGCTCGAGGGCGCGGCGTCGCCGCGGCATGCCGCGAGCAGCGCTCCGGCGGCGGTGGCCAACGCGAGTCGAATCATCGGGTTGGCGCGAACGAGTGACGACATTCTGTCCTCCACGAGCGGGGTCAGCGCGCGATCGACCGGCGACAGTCTGGGCCGGGCCCGTCGCTCCGCCGTCGCCTGACCGTTTATTGCTGCGCGACGGGGCGAGACGTACATTCGACCGCTCATGATCGAGCTCAGCCTGCTGGGGCTTCACGCCCTCCGCGGCTCGGACGGACACGACCTCACCGCGTTGCCCGCGCAGCCCAAGCGGTTTGCGCTCCTGGCGTACCTCGCGATCGGTCGCGGCGGCTATCACCGGCGCGATACGCTCGCCGCGATGTTCTGGCCCGAGCTGGACCAGTTCGCCGCTCGGCGCGCGCTCAGGAACACCCTCTACCATCTGCGGGAAGCGCTGGGCGAAGGGGTGGTCGTCACCCGGGGTGACGAGGCGGTGGCGATCGATCCGGCACGGCTCACGTGCGACGTGAACCGCCTGCGTGACGCGGCGGCGGCGAGCCGCCACGAGGACGTGGTCGATGGCTACACCGGCGAGCTGCTGGCCGGGGTTCACGTGCCGAACGCAGGCGAGGCGTTCGAGGACTGGCTCACGCAGGAGCGGTTGCACATCGCCGATCTCGTGATGGGCGCGGTGGGGGCGCTGGTGGAGCGCGAAGAGAACGCCGGCCATCCGCTCGCGGCCGCGCGTTGGGCCCAGCGCGCGTGCGCGCTCGCACCGGGCGACGAGAGCTGGCTCCGGCGGGCGATGGCGCTGCTCGACCAGGGGGGCGACACCGGCGGCGCGTTGCGGCTCTACGAGGCCGGCGCGCGTCGGCTCGCCGCGGACTTCGAGGCGACTCCAAGCGCGGAGACAGAGGCGCTGGCCGCGCGGATTCGCGACGGAGGGCGGAAGCCAAGCGGCCGCGCCGAGGCGCCGCCGGCTGAATTACCGGAGCCTGCCACGACACCGGCGCCGGCGACGACAGCGGCGCAAGCGGCGCCTTCACCAGCCCCCGCGCGCCACCCACGCCAGGCGGTGCGTTGGGCGGCCGGGCTCACTGTGCTCGCACTCTCGGCGCTGCTCGTGCGCGCCGCGCTTGCCGGGCGCGCGCACGGGGCTCACGCCCGGACGAGGGTGCTCGTCGCCGTCTTCGACAACCGGACCGGCGATGCGGCGCTCCAGCCGCTCGGCCGCATGGCGCAGGACTGGCTCACGCAGGGACTGATGCGCACCCGGCTCGTGGATGTGGTGGACCCGCAGGCGGTGTTCGTGCAGGGTCGTGACGCCAGCGGGGCCACGGTCGATCCGATGACGCTCGCGCATCGCACCGGCGCGGCCATGATGGTCTCGGGCAACTACTACCGGACCGGTGACACCCTGTTCCTGCAGGCCGCCGTCACCGACGCGCGGGCGGGGCGCCTCGTGCGAGTGGTGGGGCCCGTCGTATCCAGTGTCCACACGCCGGTCGCCGGGCTCGACGAGCTGCGGTCCCGGGTGATGACGGCGCTCGCATTGGCCGTGGATGCGCACGGGGCCGAGAGCGTGAACGGGGGCGATGTTCCTCCGTTTGACGCGTATCGCGACTACGTGGACGGGTGGGACGTCTGGTGGCACGGCGACAGTCCGCACGCGAAGGCGCTGTTCCTGCGCGCGGCGCGCCGCGATACGGCGTTCATCGAGGCCGCGATCGCCCTCGTAACGGTGGGTGCCAACGCCAACGACTGCGGGCTCGTCGACTCGATCGCCCATGCGCTCGAGGCGCGTGCGCAGCCACTCGATCGATTCGACCGGCTGGCGCTCCAGATAGAGGGCGCGCGATGCCGCGGGCGCAACGAGGAGATGTCGCGCCTCACGCTCGAGCGGGCCGACTTCGAGCCCGGTAACTCGGCTGCGCAGATGCCGGCCGCCGCCGCCGCGAATTGGGCCAACCGCCCCAAGCGGGCCCTCGAGATGCTGGCGCGGGTCAACCCCGCCACGGATCTGGGCTGGAGCACCGACACCACTCACTCCGCCTACTGGAGCGGGGTCACCGGTGCGCTGCACCTGCTCGGGCGCTATCGAGAGGAGCTGGCCGCGGCCGACCACGTACCGCTTGCCGCCCCTCTCACGCGGGTGTGGTTTCGCGGCAACGCGCTGGCGGCCCTGGCGCGCCCCACGGCGGTGCTGGCGCTCATCGACAGCTCGCTCGCGCTGCCGGCGGAGACGGCGAGCGACATCGGCCTCGCGCCGTACACCGAGGGCCGGCCCGAGTACACCGTGACGCCGGGATGGGTGGCCAACTGGCTCGCGCGCGAGCTCCTGTTTCATGGCGACACCGTCGCGGCGCGCCAGGCGGCGATGCGGGCGGTGGTATGGTATCGCGGCCGTTCGGCCGAGGAGCGCGCGACCATCGAGGAGCGGCTGACCGCGGCGTGGTCGCTCGAGGTGCTCGGCGCGTATCCGGAGGCCGAGGATATCGCGCGCGGTTTGGTCGCGGAGGACTCGACCAACGTCGACTTTCGCGGCGAGCTGGCCGGGCTCGCGGCGCAGCGGGGGGACACCGCGCTGGCGGATTCGCTCGACCGCTGGCTCGCCGCCCAGCCGGTGTCGCGGGTGAGCTGGACCGCCAGCATCTATCGCGCGCGGGTGGCCGCGCTGCTCGGGCGGAGCGACGACGCGGTGGCGCGGGTGCGCGAATCATTTGACGAGGGTTTGTGGCCGACATGGATCCACCAGGAGCCGGCGCTGGTGCCGCTCAGGGCCCGGCGTGACTTCGCCGCGCTGGTCGCGCCGAAAGACTGAAGCGTGGTTCGGATGTGGTTACCCGGGCGACTCGACGGGTCGCCGACACTGCTGACCAACACTATCGCACGAGGCGTCTACGATGCCACGAGCCGCAATCCTTCTGGTTGCCCTCTCGATGCTCGCCGGTGTATCGCGGGCGTCGGCGCAGGTTGAATCGGCCGTGCCGGCGGAGGCCCGGGCCGCGGCTCAGGCCATGGTCGACCGGTTCGTGGACTCCTGGAACCGGGCCGACGGCGCCGCGTACGGCAAGAACTACTGGCCGGAGGCGGAGCTGGTCGATCCGATCGGGATCATCAGCCGAGGCCGGGAGGCGATCGTGCAGGAGCACGTGGACCTCTGGGCCGGGCCGTTCAAGGGCAGCCACATAGAAGGAAAGGTGCGCCGCGTCCGGATGCTCGGGCCCACGTTCATGATGGTGGACTTCGACGCCGCGCTCTCGGGCGTTCACGACCTGCCGCCGGGCAGCGCCGCCGATTCGGCGGGTGTGGTCCGCAATCACCTCAAGCACGTCATGGAGCGGCGGCACGGCAGGTGGAAGGTGTTGGCGGCGCAGAATACGTTCATCGCGCCGCTGGCGGGCGGAGATCGACACTGAGCCGCGGTACCTGGCGGAGTTGCCTGCCGCTTCTCGCGCTGGCGGCCGCGTGCGCGGGGCGCCCCCCGAGCGTGTCGCCGGCTGGGACTCCTGCGCCGATTGCTTCGCCTGCCGCTCCGCTCGTCGTCGGCGAAACGTTCACCATCGACTCCAGGGTCCTCGCCGAAACCCGGCGGATCAACGTCTACGCACCGCCGCCGTACGCCGACTCCGCCAACATCCGGCTGCCGGTGCTGTACATGCCGGACGGGGGCATCAAGGAGGACTTCCTCCACGTCGCGGGTCTCGTGGAGGTGCTGGTGGGCGACGGGATCATGCGGCCGTTCCTGCTCGTCGGGATCGAGAACACCGAGCGGCGGCGCGACCTGACCGGCCCGACCGACAACCCGAACGACCGCAAGATCGCGCCGCACGTCGGCGGCTCCGCGGCGTTCCGGCGGTTCATCCGCACCGAGCTCATGCCCGAGGTGAACCGGCGCTACCGCACCACGGACGAGACGGCCATCGTCGGCGAATCGCTCGCCGGCCTCTTCGTGGTCGAAACATTGCTGCTCGAGCCGGACCTGTTCGACGCCTACATCGCCTTCGACCCGAGCCTCTGGTGGAACGATCACAAGCTGGTGGACGAAGCCGGTGCATTGCTCCGCGCGCGGCCCGGACTCCAGAAGACGCTCTACTTCGCGAGCAGCGACGAGCCCGGCATCGTCGCCGAGACCGAGCCGCTGGCGAAGATTCTCGAGCAGGATGCGCCGCCAGGGCTCCACTGGCATTACGAGCGCATGCCGGCAGAGCATCATTGGACCATCTACCATCCGGCGGCGCTGCGGGCGTTCCGCGCGGTGTTCGCCCCGGCCGCCAAACAGTGACCGGCGGCCGGCACCTGCGCCGGCCACCGGTCAGTCAGTGCTCCATCACCCTCACCCCACGAGCCGCGCGCGCCGCGTCTGCTCCACCGCCCGCTCGATCGCGGCCAGATGGTGATAGCTGTGCCGCACCGCGTGGTCCTCCAGCATGAACTGGCAGGTGAGCGGAGCGCCGGCGTTGAGCGAGATGGGCGCGGCCCGGTCCAGCTCCGCGTCGCTCAGCGCGCGAACGGCGGCGGCGGCCGCGGCGCTGTTGGTCTCGAGCAGCTCGAGCGCGGCAGCCTTCGTGGCCGTCTCGTGCTCCTTCGCGTGCGCGGCGTTGATCTGGTGCACGTCGTCCCAGGTCACGTCCGCCACCGGCGTGCCGGCCGCGAGCAGCCTGGCCAACTGCATCTCCAGCGGATACATCGTGGCGACATGGTGCACCACGACGCCCACCTTGCGCCCGTCGCGCGGGATGCGCGTCTGCCACTCCGCCTCGCTCAGCCCGCCCGCGAAGTCCGCCAGCGCGCGGGCTCCCTGCTCCAGCCGATCCGCCAGTGCGTTCGAACGTACGCCCATGGTTCACCTCCCCGTGTTGTGTGCGACCCGTGCTTCGACCTCGAGATACTCGCCCGAGACGGCCGTCGTGCCGCCGGTGGCGAGATTGTGCTCCGTGAACAGCCGGGTGAGCTCGCTCCGGAGGCGGCTCGCCCCGTCGGGGTCGGCCGCGCGCAACGTGGCGACCGTCGGGCCGTAGCAGGTGGCGAACAGCTCGGTGACGCCCGCGGGCGGCAGCGGAACGCGGAGCTCGATCGTGCGGCGCGTGCAGATCAGCGACGTGACTCCCTCGCCGAACCGCTTCCGCACCAGCTCCTCCTGGCCCCAGCCGAGCGGGCTCGGCACTTCCGCGGGCGGCGGCACCACGGCCGCGTGCGCGCGCAGCATCCGCCCCACGAACCCCTCCGGCGTCCAGTTTGCCATCACCACTCGACCGCCGGGTCGAGTCACCCGCAACAACTCGGCGGCGACCCGCGCGGGCCGGTAGGCGAACATCGCGCCGAACATCGTGACGGTGGTGTCGAACCGGTCGTCGGCGTACGGCAGTGATTCGGCGTCGCCCACGTCAAACGCCACCTTGCATCCGGCGACTCGGGCCTCGATATGCGCTTGCGCGATCAGGTTGGGCGCGATGTCGACCCCGGTGACCTGCGCGCCCGCGCGCGCCGCCGGAACGGCGAAGTTGCCGGTGCCGCACGCCACGTCGAGCACCGACTCGCCCGGACGCAGCGCGAGCCGCGCGACGAACTCGCGGGCGCCGGGCGCGTAGCTCTCCGCGATGCGGTGAAAGTTGCCGCCGGTCCATACCGACCGGGCGCGCGCGGTGAGGGGATCTTCGGACCAGGCGCGGAGCTCTCCGCTCGTGGCGGCGCCGCTCGTGTGGTAGATCGTCCTGGACAACATGCCGACTCCTCCCGGTGAAGGCGCGCCCTCGTGGCGCGCGGACACCAGTCTGCCGGCGGAGCGCGCGTTCGCCAATGACCGCGCGTCTCGACTTCATGCTTCTGCGTATCGAAGTGGATTCGGCTTGTTCGAGCATCCAGCGGAGATGCCCGATCGTCCGGACCGGGCTAGGAGGAGCTATGCGCGCGCGGTGCGGCGCGCTTCTCGCCAGGTGCCGGGCGCAAGTCCGGTGGCCTTCTTGAACGCGCGGCTGAACGCGGCCTCGGAGTCGTAGCCCACCTCCGAGGCGACGGCCGCCACCTTGGCGCCGCTCTGCGCCAGCAGGTTGGCCGCCACCTGCATCCGCCACTGCGCGAGGTACTGCATCGGCGGCTGACCCACCAGCTCGGCGAACCGCTTCGCCACGTTGGAGCGCGACGACGCCGCCTCGCGCGCCAGCTCTGCGAGCGTCCACGGATGCGCGGGCTCGGCGTGGAGCAGCGCCAGCACCCGGCCGACCATCTCATCGCGCAAGCCGGCGAGCCAGCCGGTCTGGCCGGGAGGCAACTCGGCGAGGTACCGCCGCAGCACCTCGAGGAACATGAGCTCGGCCAGGCGGGTGAGTACGGTCTCGGCGCCCGGCCGGCCGAGCCGGGTCTCCTCGGTCAACTGCCGGGTAAAGTTGCCGGGCAATGCGTCCGCGATCCCCCGCATGTGCATCCGGCGCGGGAGTGCCGCGAGCAGCGGATTGAACGGGCGGCGGTCGCAGCCGAGAAAGCCGCAGACGAACGTCGTGAGTCGGGTGCCGGCTGCGCCCAGGCGAACCGTGGCGGGATAGCGGGCAACGACGCTGGTCGACACCTCGGGGCCGGCGCGAAGCCCGCGCGCGCTCGCCATCACGTGGGCATCGCCGTGGGGGAAGACGATCGCGTCGCCGCCCACGAGCTCGACCGGCTCCTCCCCGATCAGGCCCCCATAGCAGTAGCCTTCGGTCACGACGTGATAGGAGATGAGGTGCTCCGCCGCCGGCATGATGCGGGGCGACAGCTCCCGGGCGGCGACCGTTTCGACGCTCCACGGATCGCCGGCCTCGACCGCGTAGAAGAAGGCGCCGTCGAGGCGGACGATCCGGAGCAGGTCGGACAGCGGATCCATGATCGGGTAATGCTAGCGCCGGACGGCCGCAGCCGGAAATGCAGGCGCCCGGCCGCCGGCGCTGGACGCCGCAGCGGAATTGATGGACATTGGGATCAAACGCGCCCATCGCTTGCACCGTCGCATTTCAATCTTCCTGGAGGGTCGCATGCTGAGGCCGACCTGGCTGGCGGCGAGTATGATCGTTTCCGGCGCGCTCGCCTGCTCGGCGCGTGGGCCCGAATCAGCGGGTGAGGCGGAGCGGGCGGTACTGGAGGCGTACGTCCATGCGTGGAACACGCACGACTCGATCGCCTTCGACACGATCCTCGCCCCGGCCGGCGTCCACGAGGATATCGCGCTGGGATTCAGAGGCGAGGGGCCGGCGCAGGTGCGCGGATTCCTGCGGCAGATCATTGCGCAGGAACCCGATTTCCGGTGGCATCTCACGGCGGTGTATCCGCGCGACTCGGTGGTCGCAGCGGAATGGACGTGGGCGGGCACCTACACCGGTCCCGGCCCCAACGGGCCGCTGGTGAATGCACCGGACTCGGGGCGCGGGGCCTCGGTGGCAGTCATCCGCCACGGCCGGATCGAGCGGTTCACCGACTACCACGACGTGGCGAGCTTCTTCGCCCCCGCGGCATCGGTCCATTAGCTCTCAGGGGGCATGCGCCAAGATGTCGACGCAGGAGGAAGTCGACGACTTCTGGGAGAAGCTCTCCGAAGGTGGCGAGCAGGGGCCGAAGCGGGTCATGGAAGCCATGCTCAAGATGAAGAACATCGACATCGCGGGCTTGCGGCGGGCGTTCGACCAGGCGTAGCGCGTCCGCCTCCCACGCATGCCCGACCCGCCGCCCGATTTCGTTGCCGCCGTCCGCGAGCATTACCGGCTCGAGCGCGAGCTCGGGCGCGGCGGGATGGCGACGGTCTATCTTGCGGAAGACCTCAAGCACCAGCGGCGCGTGGCCGTCAAGGTGCTCCATCCGCATCTCGCGGGCGTGCTCGGCGCCGAGCGCTTCCTCCGGGAAATCGCGATCGTCGCGGCGCTCCACCATCCGCACATCATGCCGCTCTACGATTCGGGCCAGGCCGGCGGCGCGCTCTTCTACGTCATGCCGCTGGCCGAGGGCGAGTCGCTGCGCGAGCGGCTGCGGCGTGAATCGCGGCTGCCGATCGGCGAGGCGCGCCGGATCGCCGAGGAGGTGGCCGGCGCGCTGAGCTACGCGCATCGGCGCGGCGTGGTCCACCGCGACATCAAGCCGGAGAACATACTGCTCGAGTCCGGCCACGCCGTGGTGGCCGACTTCGGCATCGCCCGCGCGATCCACGCCGCCGCCGGCGACCGCCTTACCGAAACCGGCCTCGTGATCGGCACGCCGGCATACATGAGCCCCGAGCAGGCGGCGGGCGACCGTGACGTCGACGGCCGGAGCGACGTCTTCGCACTCGGCTGCGTGCTCTACGAGATGCTCGCGGGCAAGCCGCCGCATTCGGGGCCGAGCGCGCAGGCGATCCTGGCCAAGCGGCTGACCGAACCGATTCCATCGCTGCGCCCCGGCAGGGACGTGCCGCCCGAGCTGGATCGCGCCGTAACCCGGGCGCTCGCCCGGTCGCCGGACGAGCGGTTCGCCACGGCGGAGGCATTCGGCGCGGCGTTGCAGCCGGAGGAGTTGAAGGGGGCCGCAGGTGTCACGCGGGCGCCGGACGTTGCCGCTCCTGCGGAGACGCTGGTCACTTCGCGCCGCCGCCGGCCAGGCCTGCGGCCGATTGCGCTCGCGATCCTGGTGCTCCTGCTGGCACTCGGCGGCTTCGGCGCGTACCGGCGATTCGGACGAACGGCTCCGGCGCCGACCCCGTCCGCCGCGGTCCTCCCGTTTGTGGACCTGAGTTCGGAGAAAGATCAGCAGTATTTCAGCGACGGCCTCACGGAGGAGTTGATCACGGCGTTGAGCCAGGTGCCGGGGCTCCGCGTCGCCGCCCGCACGTCGTCGTTTCAGTTCAAGGGGCAGAACCCCGACGTACACGAGGTCGGGCGCAAGCTGGATGTCGGCGCCGTGCTGGAAGGGAGCGTGCGGCGGAGCGGCGACCGGGTCCGCGTGAGCGCGCAGCTCATCAGCGTGAAGGATGGGTTCCAGCTCTGGTCCGAATCATACGATCGGAAACTGGCCGACATCTTTGCGGTGCAGGAGGATGTGGCGCGCTCGATCGTTTCGGCGCTCCGGCTCAAGCTCGCGCCCGCGCGCGATTCCGCGCTCGCCGTGCGGCCCACGCACGACCTCGTCGCGTACGATCTCTACCTCAAGGGACTCTTCGCCTGGAACCAGCGGAACGGTCCCGCGATGCTCGACGCGGTCCGCTACCTGGAGCAGGCCGTCGCGCGCGATTCGAGCTTTGGCCGCGCCTGGGCCGCGCTGGCGGATGCCGACCTCCTGGTAGTTCCCTTCGCAGGCGTCGGTACGCCCGCCGAGTCGTGGCGCAAGGCGCAGGCGGCGGCGGAAAGGGCGCTGGCGCTCGACAGCGGTTCCGCCGAGGCGTACACGGCGCTCGGGTATGGAAACTTCGTGTACGCCTGGAACTGGGATAACGCGGAGCGGAACTTCCGCCGGGCGATCGCCGCCGATCCCAACTACGCGACCGGCCACCACTGGTACGGCGACTTCCTGATCGGCCGCGGCCGCCTGCGCGAGGCGCTCGCCCAGATGCAGGGGGCCCACGAGCTGGACCCGCTGTCGCGGCAGGTCGCCGTCGAATGGGGGTGGACCTACTACCTGATGCACCAATACGAAGAAGCAGCCGCCCGCATCCGTCAGACACTTGCCCTCGACCCCAACTACGCCCAGGCGCACATGCGACTCGGCTTCGTGCAGATTGCGCAGCACCGGTACGATGACGCAATCGGGTCACTCAAGCGTTCGATCGACCTGGGCGCGTTCTATCCGCACGCAGCGGGAGCCCTCGCGCTGGCGTATGCCCGCTCGGGAGACCGAGCGGCCGCCGCTCGCATCGTGGACGATCTCAAAGCGCGGACGGACCACGACTACATCCCGCCCTTCTTCATCGCCGTGGCATACGGCGCCCTGGGCGACACCACCCGCGGCATCGAGTGGCTGAACCGGGCCATCGACCAGAAGGACATCTACGTCCCGGAAAACTTCAACGACCCGCTGCTGGACCCACTCCGAGGCGATCCGCGGTTCGCGAAGGTGCTCGTCCGGATGGGTCTCGCGGGTGCCGCGCCCGACTCAACGCCCTCCCGCTGAAACCTGCGCGCCGTTCCCCGCGCGGAAATCCGCCGGCCGCTCCCGACTTGCCTTTCCGAGCGCGCCTTTCACGCCCGCCGCGTCGAAATCAGTTGCATACACCGGCGTGCCCGGCTGCTGCCGCCACGATTCGTCGAGCGTGCCCGCATCCACCGCGTCGAACCCCAGCTCGTCGAGCAACCGGATGACGGTGTCCTTGGCCCGCTGGTTGTCGCCGGCCACGGGGAGCGCGATGCGGTCGCTCGCGCCCTTCGGCTTGCCGTTCTCGAGCAGGTGCTTCGCGTAGATGTTGTTGAACGCCTTCACCACCGGGCGCCCGAGCTGCTCCGACACCCACCGGCTTTCCGGTGTGCCGCGCTCGATCGCATCGATCCGGCCGTCACGCTGCTGCGGGTAGTAATTGCCGGTGTCCACCACGACCACGTTGTCCGGCACGCCTTCGAAGAGATCGTCCGGCAGATGGGGAATTTCCTTTTCGGGGATGGTCACGATCACGAGGTCGCCGGCATGCGCCGCCTGCTCGACCGTGCTCGGTTTGGCGCCGGTCTCCCGGGCCAGCGGCGCCAGCGTCTCCGGCCCGCGAGAGTTGGCGATGGTCACGTCGTGACCCAACGCCGTGAGACGGCGTGCCAGCGTACCGCCGATCTGGCCCGCGCCGATGATGCCGATTTTCATGGGTCCTCCTATGTTGCAGGGCGGCTCCGGCAGCGATGCGGAAGCCGCGTCGGTTTCGTGATGCCACGTCTCAAAGCTACACGCGTGCTCGGCCGCTCTGGCCGGCGGCCGGGCGGGAATGTACCCTTGGGGGACCCCGCCTCCGGTGATCGCCATGACGACGATGCGACCGAACATCGCCGATCGGCGCTGCGCCGCCGCACGACATCATCGTAAATCGAGGAGCGTCACATGTCCGCGGACATCACCCTCGCCGGCCTCGCGTCCCGCACAACGGCCCGCCTCGCACACGATCGACAGCGCGACCGCCGGTTCTTCACCGGCATGGCGCTCCTGGTCGCGGTCGCGGTATTCGTAGGGTTCGCTCCGACGTTTTACCTGACCCGGGTCTTCGGCCCCCATCCGGCGGTGCCGCTGGTGCATCTGCACGGCGCCGTGATGACCGTGTGGATACTGCTCTTCGTGACGCAGACGTCTCTCGTCGCCGCGCACCGCACCGACCTGCACCGGCGCCTTGGGATCGCGGGCGCCGCGCTGGTGCCGGTCATCGTCATCATCGGCTATTTCACCGCGATCGAGGGCGCGCGCCGAGGCGTGCCAGTGGGGGTTTCGCCGGTCGCCTTTCTGTCGGTGACCCTGGGAACACTGGCCGCGTTTACGGTGATGGCAATTCTGGGCCTCGCCAACCGCCGCCGGAGCGAAGTCCACAAGCGGCTCATGCTGCTCGCCACCATCGCACTGATCGCGCCGGCGCTCGCCCGGTTCCGATTCATCGGCGGCGGCGGCCCGGTCACCGCGATCGGCGGCACCGTCGCATTCGTGCTGGCCTGCATGGTGTACGATGGGTGGACGCACCGGCGGGTGCATCCCGCCTTTCTCTGGGGCGGACTGTTCGTGGTGCTGGCGCTGCCGGCGCGGCTCGCGCTCGGCAAGACGGAGGCGTGGCAGTCGCTCGCGCGGTGGATCATCGGATGATCCGCGGCGGCATGGCGTTTGGCTGAAGGCGGCCGCGCGTGCGATTGGCTTCGATCCTAGGCTACGCCGCCGCCGTGCTCGCGGTCCTGGGCCTCTGGCGCGGGCACGCGCTGCTGGCGCACGGCTGGCTCGGGCTCACGGTGCAGGGTCTTGCGATCGCGCTCATGATCTGGGCGCGCTGGACGTTCGGCCGCCGGAGCTTCTATCCCGCCGCCGATCCCAAGGCCGGTGCGCTCGTCACGGGCGGTCCCTATCGGTACCTCCGCCATCCGATCTACGCCGCCATTCTGTACTTCACTTGGGCCGCCGCCCTGTCGCACGCAGGTGCGGTCACGCTCGCTCTCGCGCTGCTCGCGACCCTCGGCCTCGGCGTGCGCATCTGGGCGGAGGAGCAGTTGCTCCGTGCCCGTTTTCCGGAATACGGGGCCTACGCGGCGGAGACGAGTCGCGTGGTGCCCGGGCTCGTCTGACCTGCGCGACCGATGGCCGACCAGCCCATGCCCCGGATTCCGTTCGAGCACTTTGCCGCCGTGGACATGCGGGTGGGACGCGTGGTGCGCGCGGAGGATTTTCCCAGGGCGAGGAAGCCCGCGTACAAGCTCTGGATCGACTTCGGCCCGCTCGGCATGCGGCAGTCGAGCGCGCAACTCACGAACCGGTATCAGCGCGGCGAGCTCGAGGGGCGGCTCGTGGTAGCGGTGATGAACCTGGGCCCGCGCCAGGTGGCCGACTTCCGCTCCGACGTTCTGGTGCTCGGCGCGATGGGGCCCGGCGGCGACGTGATCCTGCTCGAGCCGGACCGCGAGGCGGCGCTCGGCGCGCCGATCGGGTGAAGCGGTACGCCGGGGCGCTCCGGGCGAGAGGAGTCACGCCATGCGACCAATGATCGTTTGCGTCGTCGCCGCCGGCCTTGCATCGGCCGCCTGCCGTCCGGCGCCCGAAGCCGCGCGCCGCGAGGCCGCGGCGCACGACGCCGGGTTCGCCGGCGTGCAGTCGCGGGGGCGGACCGCCATGGGCGTGGATCAGTACACGTCCACGCACGTCTTCGAGCCGCTGGCGGACGGCGGTCGGATCGTGTTGCAGCGCGACGTGGCCGACAGCGCAGGCACGGCCACGATCCGGGCACACCTGCGACGCATCGCCGGCGCGTTCGCAGCCGGCGACTTCCGCCTTCCCGGATTCGTGCACGCGCAGTCGGTTCCGGGTACCGCGACGATGCGGGAGCGCCGAGCCGCCATTCGATACACCATGGACACGCTCCCCCGCGGCGGCGCGGTGCGACTGCAGAGCGGCGATTCGGTCGCGGTGCGGGCCATTCACGAATTCCTCGCCTTCCAGCGGCAGGAGCATCATGCGGCTGCGCACCGGGCGGGGAGCCGGTGACCGAGACGATCACGCCGACGAAGGGCGAGAGGCTGCCGGTCTGGACCCTGCATGGTGGCCACCGCCGGGTGTATGCTTGGGATGCAGTCCGATCAGCTCTTTTTCTCAGGCATTTGGAGCGGCAACATGGATGAACTCATAAACCAGGTCGCGCAACGCACCGGCCTCGCGCCCGACAAGGCGCGCAGCGCCGTCGAGACGGTCCTCGGCTTTCTCAAGGGCCGCCTGCCCGGGCCCATCGCTTCGCAACTCGACAACGCGCTCGCGGGCGACGGCTCGACCGCCGGTGCGGCGCAGGCGGCGAAGGGGTTGGGCGGCGTGTTCGGCAGCCGGTAGCATCTGCGGCTGACGATCGCGCGCTGGGCGCTCGCGCTCGGGTGCGGCTCGAAGTCTGAGCCGCCCCAACGCGAGTGACCTCACATTCACCCGCTCCTTCAATGACATCCGCCACCGATCGCCGTGCCGAGTTTCGCCGGCTTCACGAGTCCGGCTGCTTCGTCATTCCCAATCCCTGGGACCTGGGGAGCGCGCGGCTGCTGGCCGAGATGGGGTTCAAGGCGCTCGCCACCACGAGCTCCGGGTTCGCGTGGTCCCTCGGCCGGCCGGACAACGGGATCACGCTGGACCAGGCGCTGGCGCACTTGCGATCGATGGCGAGCGCCGTTGCATTGCCGCTCAACGCGGACTTCGAGCACGGATTTGCCGACACGCCGGAGCAGGTGGGTGCCAACGTTTTGCGTGCCGTTGAGACGGGCATAGCGGGACTCTCCATCGAGGACTCGACCGGCGACGCCGCGCATCCGCTGTTCGACTTCGATCTCGCGGTCGAGCGCATCCGTGCGGCGCGGGCGGCCATCGATCGAAGCGGCACGGGCGTGCTGCTCGTCGGCCGTTCCGAGGGGTTCATCGTGGGCCGGCCCGATCTCGCCGAAACGATCCGGCGCCTCACCAGGTACGCCGAGGCGGGAGCCGAGTGCCTTTATGCGCCGGGGCTGCGCTCGCGCGCGGACATCTCCGCGGTGGTCGCGGCGGTGGCGCCGAAGCCCGTCAACGTGCTGGTCGGCAGCGATTTCACCACGGTGGCCGAGCTGGCCGCGTTGGGCGTGCGCCGGATCAGCGTGGGCGGGGCGCTGGCGCGCGCGGCGTGGGGCGGTTTTCTCGAGGCGGCGCGGGAGATCGCGGAGCGGGGCACGTTCACCAGTCTGAACCGGGCCGTGCCGTTCCCCGAGATCGACGGATCTTTCGGGCGGTGACCGCGGCATGGCGCCGCCGACGTACGGCCGTGAGCATCTGTCTCGCGGCTCTGGCCGGCGGATCTGCGGTGGCGGCTGCCCAACAGGCACCCGATACGACCCGAGACCGGGCAGAGCTCGTGGCGCTCGAGCACACGTGGCTGCACGCGCAGGACGCGGCCACGCTCGACCGGATCCTCGCGCCCGACTTCGTGCATCCGGTGGCGAGCGGCGGGTTCCTGACGAAGGCGCAACACATCGCCTGGGTAGTGGGCCATCCGCGCCCGGCCTCGACGCGGGTCGGGTTTGAATCCCTCACGGTTCGATTGTACGGCGACGCCGCCGTCGCGAACGGTGCCGTGATGGCACGGCCGGTCGCGGGCAGACCCGTGCGCACCGTTTTCACGGACGTATTCGTCCGACGCGGCGGCCGATGGCAGGCGGTCAACGCGCAGGAGAACTTCGTCGGGGGGCGGTGATCATGCAAACGCTGCGAGGCAGCGATGCGGGAGAATGATCGAAGACAATACCTGGGTGCCGCTCTGCTTTGCTTCGGTCTCGCACTCTGGTTGGGCTACCTCGGGTGGGCGGCACCCGCTGGTCTCCACGCGCCGCGGGTCGTGCCCTACCTCGGCGCGACAACCTTTGGAGCCGCGGGCGCCAATCTGCTGGTGCAGGCGCGCGGTGGCAGCTCACGCGCGCAAGCCGTGCCGGCATTCCTCGTCGCCTTGGGCATGGCGCTTCTCGTCGGCTGGGTTGCATTCGGGCGTGGCCCGCGGCGCTGCAGCGCAAGCCTCGGCGGCCTTGGCTTCCTGCCGCCGGAGCTGCTCTGCCGCACGGCCTTTGGCGTCGGGGCGCTGGTGATAGTCGGCATCGCGGGGCTCATGCTGCCCTCGATCATCCGGCGGCGCGGGTCCCGGCCTCCGTCCTCTGCACGCAAGTGACCGCCATGGATCGCCGATCCTTCGTCATCGCCGCCGCGGCGTCGACATTGCTCCGCCGCATCGCGCCCCGATTCGTACGGCCTGCGCCGAGCCGCACGGGTCTCATCCTGCTCGGGACCGCCGGCGGGCCGCGCCCGCGGAAACAGCGCTCGGCGCCGGCGCAGGTGATCGTGGTGGACGGCGTGGCGTACGTCGTCGATTGCGGCAACGGCGTCGCGCGGCAACTGGTGCGAGCCGGGGTGCCGCTCCCTTCCATTCGGCACGTCTTCGTCACCCATCACCACTCGGACCACAACGCCGACTACGGCACGCTGCTCCTGCTCGCGTGGTCGGCGGGTCTCAAGACGCGGGTGGATACGTGGGGGCCGCCGCCGCTTGCGCGGATGACCGAGCTTGCCTTCGAGCTCAACGCTGTGGACATCCGGGCCCGTACGGCCGACGAAGGGCGGGTGCCGCTCGCGCCGCTGGTACATCCGCACGAGTTGACCGCAGCCGGCCGGGTGCTGCGCGATGAACGCGTGACTGTCACCGCCGCGCTGGTCGATCATCCGCCCATCGCGCCGGCCTTTGCCTATCGCTTCGATACGGCCGACCGGTCGATCGTGATCTCGGGCGATACCCGGCGCTCCGATGCGCTGATCGAGCTCTCGCGCGGCGCGGACGTGCTGGTGCACGAGGCACTCTATCCCGCGGGCATCGATCGCCTGGTCGGCGCCATCAGCAACGCGAGTGACCTCAAGCGCTCCATCATCTCGCACCACACCTCGATCGAGGACGTGGGGCGGGTGGCGCAGGCCGCCGGCGTCAAACGGCTGGTGCTGTCGCACCTGGTACCGGCCGAGGACCCGGCGATCAGCGACGAGATGTGGATCGGTGCAGCCCGCGCGCACTACGGCGGGCCGATCACCGTGGGCGCGGACCTGATGGAGGTCTGAGCTAATCCGGCCTCGCCGCGCACGCGACGCTCACGGCCGGCGGCACCCGCAGCGTCTGGAGCACCACGCAGTAACGCTCGGTCAACTTGAGCAGCGTCGCGAGCTGCTCCTCGGTTGCGTCGGTGTCGAGCTCGAAGCGGAGCCGGATCGCCTGAAATCCGACCGCCACCTCCTTGCTCACGCCGAGCGTGCCGCGGAAATCGAGGTCGCCTTCGGCGCTCACGCGGCCATCGCTGAGCGGGACCGCGAGCGCCGTCGCGACCGCGCGCAGCGTCACGCCGGCACAGGCCACGAGCGCCTGGAGCAGCAGGTCGCCGGAGCAGGCCTCGAGTCCCGTCCCGCCGGTGGCCGGATGGAGCCCGGCCGCGACCAGCGCTTGCCCGGTCTCGACCCGGCAGGTGATCGCGGTCTGGTCCAGCCGGCCTGACGCCCTGAGGGTGATCCGCGCCCGGTCGGGCTCCGTGCGGTACTGATTCTTGAGCGGCGCCTGGATGGCGCGAAGCTCGTCGGCGTTCATGCGCGCTGCTCCCGTGTGGGTTCGAAACGAAGCCTAACAGGAATCCGTTGTGCTTCGGAGCCCCTCGGGCACGCCATGCGCCGGAGGCGCGGGTCTGGCACGTCCCGGCCGCACAGGATACGTTCATCGCGCCGTGAGGTGCGCGGCGCCGCGTCCCACTGGATAGAACCTTCGATGCGTACCACCATGGCGGCCCTGCTGGCCGCAGCCGCGCTTACGGCGTGCAGCCGCGCCACGCAGGGCCGGAGCGCGCCTGATACGGCCGAGCGGCCCTCGCCCAAGGCTGAGAGCGATCTCGCCGCCATCGCAAGGGCCCGCGCCGACAGCGCGCGGCATCCCTATACCGCGGCGGACATCGCGTTCATGTCGGGCATGATCGCCCACCATTCCCAGGCCATCGTCATGGCGCGGATGGCGCCGAGCCACGGCGCCGGCGCATCGCTCCGCCGCCTCGCGGAGCGGATCATCAACGCGCAGCAGGACGAGATCGTGACGATGCAGCGCTGGCTCGGCGACCGCCTGCAGCCGGTGCCGCCGGCGGACACCTCCGCCATGGGGATGATGGACATGGCCGGCACCGGGCACGCCATGCTCATGCCCGGCATGCTCACCCACGACCAGATGATGCAGCTCGACCAGGCGAGGGACGCCGAATTCGACCGGCTCTTCCTCACGTTCATGATCCAGCACCACCGCGGCGCCGTCACCATGGTGAAGGACCTGTTCGACACCTACGGCGCCGCGCAGGACCAGCTCACGTTCAAGCTCGCCAGCGACGTGAACGTCGATCAGACGACCGAGATCGCGCGGATGGAGCGGATGCTCGCGATCCTCGAGCTTTCAGGCAACGTCCCGTGACCGTCACGCGGCCCCACACCCGTCCGCCTCGCACCGCCAGCACAGAGGAATCCCCCATGGCATCACTGTCCCGTTCGTCACTCCCGCTCACACTGGCACTGCTCGGCCTCGCGGCCTGCGCACCCTCGACCGCGCCGTCCGGCCCCGGCACGCCCGCCCCGGCGCGCGAGAGCCAGACCGCCGCACCCATGCCCGATTCGCGCGTGGGCCTCAAGGCTGGCATGTGGGACGCGGGGGAGGCGGCGTGGAACCTGCGCGTCCTCTCCGAGACCCGGCCTTCCGAGAAGTTCCTCGGCAGCACCAACTCCGACCTCGCGTTCACCGGCCACTACGCCATTCAGGGCAGCTACAACGGCTGGCAGATCTGGGATATCGCCGACCCGAGCAAGCCCACGCTCGTTGCGGGCTACGTCTGTCCCGCCTCGCAGAGCGACGTCTCGGTGTACAAGAACCTGCTCTTCATCTCAGGCGAGGGGCTCGGCGGACGCCTCGACTGCGGCACCGAGGGAGTTCCCGACACGGTGAGCGCGGAGAGGCTCCGTGGCCTCCGCATCTTCGACATCAGCGACATCCGCAACCCGAAGAACGTCGGCAACGTGCAGACCTGCCGCGGGTCGCACACGCACACCGTCCTGGTGGACCCGCACGATACGGACAACGTGTACGTGTACATCTCGGGCTCGGCGCGGGTGCGCTCGCAGAGCGAGCTCGCCGGGTGCAGCGGCTCCGCGCCAGACGAAGACCCCAACTCGGCGCTCTTCCGCATCGAGGTGATCAAGGTCCCGCTGGCGCACCCGGAGCAGGCAGCCATCGTGAGCTCGCCCCGCATCTTCAACGATCTGGTCGCGCCGCCGAAGCACGGCGCGGCGCGTGAAGACATCGCGGCGGCGGACTCCGCGCGGGCTCACGGCGCGTTCGTCGCCGACGTGTTCGGCGAACCGTACATTCTGCCCCCGCAGTTCGTCGAGCCCTTGCTCGACACCCTGGTGAAGAGGCGCGGCGGCACCGGCGCGCCGACGGCGGCAGACAGCTCGACGCTCCGCGCGGCGCTTCCCGGGATGATCGCCAAGATGATCGGCGCGCCGGCGGGCGGCGGCCCGCGCCCCGGGCCCACCCAGTGCCACGACATCACCGTCTATGCGGCGATCGGCTTGGCCGGCGGCGCGTGCGAGGGCTATGGGTTTCTGATCGACATCAGCGATCCCGCGCATCCCGCCCGCGTCGATGCCGTCTCCGACTCGAACTTCTCCTACTGGCACTCGGCCTCGTTCAACAACGACGGCAGCAAGGTCCTCTTCTCCGACGAGTGGGGGGGCGGCGGCCAGCCCAAGTGCCGCCCCACCGACGAGCGGGAGTGGGGAGCGGACGCGATTTTCACCATCGCCGACCGCACGATGCACTTCCGGAGCTACTACAAGCTGCCGGCGCCGCAGACGCCCGAGGAGAATTGCGTGGCCCACAACGGGTCGCTGATTCCGATTCCGGGTCGCGACGTGATGGTGCAGGCCTGGTACCAGGGGGGCATCTCGGTGTTCGACTGGACCGACGCGGCGCATCCGGTCGAGATCGCCTACTTCGATCGCGGCCCGATCGACTCGACCCGGATGGTCGGCGGCGGCTCGTGGTCGGCCTACTGGTACAACGGCGTCATCGTGAGCTCGGAGATCGCGCGCGGGCTCGACGTCTTCGAGCTCACGCCAGGCGCGCTGCTCTCGCAGAACGAGATCGACGCCGCCAAGACGGTGCACCTCGACTACTTCAACACCCAGGGCCAGCCGAAGTTCGTCTGGCCGGCGACCTTTGCGCTGGCGCGCGCGTACGTGGACCAGCTCGCGCGATCGCAAGGCCTCGACAACGGACGGGTGACGGCAGTGCGCGCGTCGCTTGCGGGCGCGGAGCACGCCTCGGGCGCGGAGCGAGACGCCGCGTTGACGAAGCTGGCCGCCGAGCTTGATGCTGACGCGGCCGGCGCGGGCGACCGAGCCAAGGTGCGCCTGCTCGCGAGCGCGGTGCGGAACCTGGCGGGCGGCGCGGGCGGGCCGGCCCAGGTCTCGCGGTGAGATGGATAATCAGACCCTCGCGCTGTTTATCCCGATCACCGCGCTCGCCATCCCGCTCGCGGCGATCATCATCGGCGGGTGGCGGTCTATTGCCCGCACCCGGCTCGAGGAAGCGCGGCTCCGGGCCACGGCGCTGGACAAGGGCGCCGAGGCCGAGCTCGCGGCGCTGCAGCAGGAGACGGCGGATCTGAGGCGCGACATGGGTGAATTGCAGGAGCGGATGGACTTCGCCGAGCGCATGCTCACGCAGGCGCGCGAGACGCAGCGGCTGGAGCGCCCCAGACCCGAGTGAACGGAGCTGTCCCACTCCTCACGCCCGGAGGACCGAATGGGGACCGTGGTCTCGCGCTCTCTCGCGGTGGGTCTGGCGCTCGCATTTTCGGCATGCGGCGGGGACGATGCCTTCAGCCCCACCAACGCGAACGTTGCCGGGACGTATACGGCGACGACGCGCTGGCGAAGAGCTGACGCCCATGCGAACGGAATGCGCTGAGCAGACCTTCCAGTTCAGCTTTGCTCGATGATCGGGGCACCGCCCCGAATCCGCCCTGCGCGCGCCGCCGACGCCGATGCGCTCGCCCGACTCTTGGGCCAGCTCGGCTATCCCGCCGCGGGCACGGACGTCGCTCGACGCCTCGAGCGGATGATGGGAAGCGGCCACGCCACCGTTCTCGTCGCCGAGCAGGACGGCGAGGTGGTGGGTCTTGCGACCTTCCATCTGATGCACGTGTTGAATCGGGCGCGGACCGTCGCGTGGCTCACGGCACTGGTGGTCGATGAGGCCGCCCGCGGGGTGGGCATCGGGCGCGCGCTGGTCGACGGCGTCGAGGCATTCGCCCGCGAAGCCGGGTGCGAGCGCCTGTCGGTCACCACCCAGGAGTTTCGGACCGAAGCGCACGCCTTCTACGCCCGGCTCGGGTTCGAGCACACCGGCCGACGCTTCGCCAAGCCGCTATAGTCGGACGGCCCGCCGGGACGTAGATTCGGCACGATCGCTCTTCAGGAAGTCGGACCCGGATCCGGAGCCCCCGATCATGTCTGCCGCCGTTCGTCCCATCCGTCGCCTCGCGCCGCGCGCGCTCGCCGCGGGCGTCGTCATCCTGCTCGCCGCCTGCGCCTCGGTGACCCCCATAAGCGAGCTGCTCGACAACCCGTCGCATTACGACGGTAAGACCGTGCGCGTTCAGGGCGAGGTGGAGCAGGCGGCCGGCGGCCTCGGCGTCGGTGCATACCGGGTGAAGGACAATACCGGGACGCTCACGGTCGTGAGCGACAAGGGTGATCCGCCGCGCACCGGGGCCAAGATCAACGTGAAGGGGGTTTTCCAGGCGCTCATCACGCTGGGCTCGCGGGGCATCGCGGTCCTGAAGGAGCAGAGCCGCTCGGTGCCCTGAGCGCGTCACGGCGTGCCGCCTCTCTCAACGACGGAGCGAGTGATGGAAAAGCGCGTGTTCGATCAGGTGTGGGACCAGACCCGCCAGAAATACGGCATCTACCTCCGCCTGCTCGAGGCCATGCCGGAGGCGTGCTACTTCAGCTTCCCCATCCCCGCCATGCGGACGCCCGCCGAGCTGATGGTGCATGTCTCGGCCACCATCATCCGCGACATCGCGCAGGGCGTGGCGAAGGGGAACATCACGGCGGACGAAGCGTCCGAGGGAAGGATTGCCAAAGAGCTGGGAAAGAAGGCGGCGTTGATCGCGTTCGCGCGGGAATGCTGGGAACTGGCCGACGCCGCGGTGGCCCGAATCGGCCCCGCCGAGCTCAGCGCGACGGTCCCGACCCCGTGGGGCAAGTCATTTCCCGGCTGGGTGGCGTTCAACATCCAGGGCGACGAGTTCCTCCATCATCGGGGGCAGCTCTACGCCTATGCACGGGCGTGCGGAGTCGCGCCGCCGTCGATCTACAGCTTCGCGGAGAACGCGCCGGAGTTCCGTCCGTCGCACTGAATGGGAGTCCAGCCATGTCCGAGGCACCCGGCGGGACGCCGGCATACCCGTACGTCACCCACCTCGACGTGAGGTTCGGTGCGCTGGAGCGGATTGACGTGGGCGCGCTGGCCGCGGCCTGCACCGATCACTGGTACAACCAGACGCTCTGCCAGGTGAACGGATCCGTCGTGCGGATGGGCATCGTGCAGGGCGAGTATCACTGGCACAAGCACGAGAACGATGACGAATTCTTCTTTGTGCTCCAGGGGCACTTCCTGATCGATCTGGCGCCGCAGCCGCAATCACGCCGCTGCCCCGGTGCGTGATTTCCGGAGAGCGTTCGCCACGTCGCGCGGCGTGGCCCCGAGTGCGTAGAGAGCGCGCAGCAGCAGATCGACGGACACCGAGGGATCGGCGGCTTCCATCTTGGCCACCCGCGACTGGCTCGACCTCAAGCGCTTGGCCAGATTCGACTGACTGAGGTGCTGGGCCGTCCGCCGGGCGCGGAGAGTCCGGCTCAGCGCCAGTTTGGTCTCGACGAAGGCCACCTCCTCTGGCGAGAGCTTGAGAAAATCGGCGGTGGATCCGACGCGCCAGCCGTCGGCTTCGAGCTTGGTCTGCTTTGCCTTGTTCATCGGTCCTCCTCAACGCTACGTGTGGCCTCATCATAAAATCGGAGTCGTCGCCGGCAGACCTGAATCACGACGTCGGGTGTGGCCCGGGTCTTCTTGCTGAAGACGTCCACGATCACGACCGCGTCTGGATCGAGCCGACAGATAATTCGCCAAGACGAGTCACGATCACGAATTCGCAACTCATGACACGCGGGGCCAATACCGGGCATCGGACGCGAGTGAGGGAGACCCAGCCTGGCGCCGCCTTGCAGGCGCCGTAACAAGATGCCAGCTTCGAGCCGAGCCTCCTTGGAGAACGGCGGCGTCTTCACCTCTCCATGCAGCCATACGAGCGGCTTGTCGGCCGGCGGCATTTCGGAATGGTATGTCAGAAGTGACATGGGCGCAAGTCGCTGGCGCCGGCGGCGTACCGGCCGTTTCAACCTCATGGGTTGACCGTCGCATGCCACGCTGCCACGTGCGCCTTGCCGGTGTAATCATCGGCGCGGTCGCCGCCGAGCCCGGCGCGCTGCGGCAGCGGAAAATCACGCTGCGACTCGAGCCCGCGCCGGCCTTTGCACACCTGACCAGGCTGTTCGACGAGTACCGGCAGGCGAGTCTGCGCGCCCGCGACACCGCCTCAGCTAAACGATTACGAGACGACTCCCGATGGCTGACCCCTTCGCCTTCCTGCTCCTTCTCACCGGCATTGTCGCCGGACTGCTGCTCATTCCGTTCAGCCTGCCCGGCCTCTGGGTGATGCTGCTTGCGCTTTTGGGCTATGGATGGCTCACGGAGTTCCGCACGCTCGGCGTGGGGCTTCTCACCCTCGTCTTTGCCCTCGCGCTCATCGGTGAAATCGTCGAAGCGTGGCTCGGCTTCCGCTTCGCGCGACGGTACGGCGGATCGAAGCGCGCCGGGTGGGGCGCGCTCGTCGGCGGGCTCATCGGTGCCATCGTCGGCGTGCCGGTGCCGCTCGTGGGCTCCGTGATCGGCGGCTTCTTCGGCGCCTTCATCGGCGCGGCGCTGTTCGAGTACACGCGCGAGCGCCACGCGGGCACCGCCGCCGGCGCCGGATGGGGCGCCGTGCTCGGCCGCGCCACCGCCGCCGCGGCAAAGATGGCGCTCGGCATGGTCATCGCCGTGCTCGCCCTGTTCGTGGGCCTCCGCGGCTGACCCGTGCGACGACACCCGCAACCGGACTCGCCATGACCTGCTGCCACCGCTGCGCCGTGTCAAAGCAGTTCGACGCCCGCACCGCGCGGCGCGACCTCCGGCGATTCGAGCGCCGGGGCCCCGACGCATCGACCCGGGTGCTTCTGGCCGCCGTCCAATCGCGCCCGCTTCCGCCCGACCCGACGCTGCTCGACATCGGCGGCGGCATCGGTGCGATCCAGCACGTCCTGCTCGAGCGCGGTTTTGCGAGTGCCACGCAGGTCGACGCCTCGGAGGCTTATCTCGCCGCGTCCGCCGAGGAAGCGCAGCACCTCGGCCATGCCGACCGCGTCACCTTTCAGCTCGCCGAGTTCCCGGCCGAAGCGACTGAGGTGCCGCCGGCCGATGCCGTCACCCTCGACCGCGTCGTCTGCTGCGACCCCGACTACGCCCGCCTGCTCGGCGCCGCGGCCGGTCGTGCCCGCCATCTGGTCGCGTTCAGCTACCCTCGACCGAGCTGGCTCAGCCGTATATTCGTGGCCGCCATCAACGCGTCGCGGCGGCTTCGCGGGCGCGCGTTCAGGGCGTACCTGCATCCGCCGGCGCGTATGCGTACCGTTCTGGGTGAGGCCGGCCTCAGGCAGGCATGGGCCGGCGGGACCTGGATCTGGGCCGTGGAGCTGTTCGAGCGATGAGAATCGTATCCCTGCTGCCGAGCGCCACCGAGATGATCTGCGCGCTGGGGCTCGAAGACCAGCTGGTGGGTGTCACCCATGAGTGCGATTTTCCCGCGTCGGTGCGCCGGCTGCCGAAGGTCACGCGCACGCTGATTCCGACCGACGCGACGAGCGGGGAAATCGATCGGCTGGTGCGCGAGCGGCTGAGCGCGGACCGCGCGCTCTATTCCCTCGACCTGGCCGTGCTCGAGCGCCTCCGCCCCGATCTCATCGTGACCCAGGCGCTCTGCGACGTCTGCGCGGTGGCGGAGGACGAGGTGCGCGCCGCCGCGTGCGCGCTGCCGGGTGCGCCGCGGGTGATCAACCTGGAGCCCGAGTCGCTCGGGCAGGTGTTCGATGCCATTCGCGAGGTCGCGCGTGCGGCGGGCATCGAGCGGGGGGCAGGCGAAGTCGTCGCGGGGCTCACCGCGCGCGTCGAGGCGGTAGCCGCGCGCTCGGCCGCGCTCGTGGAGCGGCCGCGCGTCGCGCTGCTCGAGTGGCTCGACCCGCCGTTTTCCTGCGGACACTGGAGCCCGGAGCTGGTGCGGCTCGCGGGCGGTGTCGAGGGGCTCGGCCGCGAGGGCGAACCGTCGCGCACGCTCCGCTGGGACGAGGTGACGGCGTGGGCGCCGGAGGTCGTATTCATTGCCTGCTGCGGGTTCAGCGTCGAGCGCACGCTGGAGGACGTGCCGGCGTTGTGGTCGGCGCCGGGCTGGCCGGAGCTGCCGGCGGCGCGCTCGGGACGGGTGTACGTGACGAACGGCTCCGACTACTTCAGCCGCCCCGGTCCGCGGCTGGTGGACGGCCTCGAGATCCTGGCGCACGCGCTGCACCCCGAGGTGCATCCGCTGCCCGCCGGGCTGCCGGCGCCCGTCCGGGTGAATCGGCCGGCCGCGCAGACGGCGAGCCCCGTGTGAGCGGAGCCGGCGTGTCCATGCGCCGCGTGCTGCTCTCCTGGAGCTCGGGCAAGGACAGCGCGTGGACGCTGCACGTCCTCCGCCGGCAGCCCGATGTGGAGCTCGCCGGCCTGCTCACCACGTTCAACGAGTCCGCCGACCGGGTGGCGATGCACGCCGTCCGCCGCACGCTGGTGGAGGCGCAGGCGGCGGCCGCGGGGCTGCCGCTCTGGTCGGTGCCGCTGCCGTACCCGTGCTCCAACGCGGAGTACGAGGAGCGCATGCGCGCGGTGATCGGGCGGGCGCGCGACGCAGGCGTGACGCACGTGGCGTTCGGCGACCTCTTTCTCGAGGACATCCGCGCGTATCGCGTCCGCATGCTCGCCGGGACCGGGATCGAACCGCTCTTCCCGCTCTGGTGCTCCGCCGCCGACACGCCGGAGCTCGCCCGCAAGATGCTGGGGGGCGGCCTCCGCGCGGTGCTCACCTGCGTGGATCCGAAGCAACTCCCCGACGCGTTCGCGGGGCGCGAATACGACGCGGCGCTCCTGTCGGAGCTGCCCGCCGCCGTGGACCCATGCGGCGAGCGGGGCGAGTTCCACACCTTCTGCTTCGCCGGTCCGATGTTCCACCGAGCGCTTCCGGTACGCGTGGGGGAGACGGTTTCCCGTGACGGGTTCAGTTTCACCGATGTCGTTCCGGGCCCGTGAGCGGAGGAGCGGCGAGGCAGGCGGGTGCGGGATGGAGAGGATCACCAGCGGCCGCGCGTGGTGCGCGCTCTGCGGCGAGGTCATCCGGCCCGTCGACGACGCGTTCGTCACGCCGGACTTTCTGGCCGACGAGTCGGATCCGTTCTGGCGCTTCTCCGACGCGGCGATGCACCGCGCCTGCTTCCGGGTGTGGGACCAGCGCAAGGCGTTCGTCGCGCGATACAACCGGCTGGCCCGGCGCTGGCGCGCCGCGGGCGGCTCGTGGCCCCGGATGACGAGCGAGGGGGAAATCGTGCGGGAGAGGAGATGATGCGCATCCACGTGCGGCACGCCGGTGCGGCCGCCTTTCTCGTAGCCGGCTCCGCGGCCTGCTCTCGCGCGCCGGCGCCGCCGCCGCCGCCGCAAGTAGCGACCCGGGCCGCTCCGCCGGGCGGTACCTGGCACACCGAGCCGCCGATGCGCTACGCGCGGGCGGCGCATGCGGTCGTGAGCACGGGCGAGGCGATCTACGCGCTCGCGGGCACCGGGGCGGGCGGGGCGCCCGTGCTGGCGATCGAGCGGTTCGACGGCCGCACCTGGTCCGTCGAGTCGACGCTCCCGGGGCCGGGCCTCAACGCGCCGGCGGCGGCCGTCCTCGGCCGGCGCATCTACGTGATCGGCGGGTTCAACACCACGACGAACGTGCCCTCCGATCGCGTGTACGTCTATGACACGCAGGGCCGAACCTGGAGCGAGGCCGCGCCGCTGCCGGCACCACGCGGCGGCCACGCGGCAGTCGCATGGGACGGCAGGATTCACGTGATCGGCGGGGGCAATTCGCGCTCGACCATCGCCGACCACGACGTCTACGACCCGGCGCAGGATCGCTGGACGGCGCTCGCGCCGCTGCCGCGCGCTGAGGGAAGTCCCGCGGCAGCCGTGTCGGAGGGAAAGCTCTACGCCATCGGGGGCCGGAGCGGTCCGGGAGACTTCGGCGCGGTGGACATATACGATCCCGCGGCGGACCGGTGGTCCGCCGGGCCCGAGATCGAGCCGCGCGGCACGGCAGGCGCGGTGGTGTACTGCGGCGCCATGTATCTGTTCGGCGGCGAATCGCAGGCTCGCGCCACCACCCTCGCGGACGTCCTGCGGCTCGGACCGGGCGAAAGCGCGTGGCAGCGGCTGCCCGACATGCCGACGGCGCGCGACTTCGCGCGCGCGGTGGTCTTTCGCGACGCCGTGTACGTCGTCGGCGGGAGCCCGACGCCCGGGCGCAGCCACGCGTCGGAGGGGAGCGCGGTGGTCGAGCGATTCCAATGCGTGTGAACGCGCTGGTGCGGCGGATCACGGCCCGCGCGCGGCCCCCGGCCGGAAATTGGAGCTCCACAGTCGCGACCCGGAGGCACCCATGGCGACCAGGAGTTCATCCAGCCGAAAGTCGAGCGGCCGCAAGTACGGCCCCAAGGCGCAGAAGAGCGTCGAGCGCGCAATGCGCAAGCGGAAGCACGGCACGCTGCGCCGCGGCAAGTCGGGACACGGCGGCAAGGTGAAGAGCCGCAGGCAGGCGATCGCGATCGGACTCTCCGAAGCGCGCAAGGAGGGCGACAAGGTGCCGCCCGCGCCCAAGGGGAGCGCATCGCGGCGGCGCTCGCGGTCAAGCAGCAAGAAGTAGTGGCTCGGCCATGGCGGATGCCGTTACGCCGGCGCTCACGCCGGAGCAGTGGGACGCGCGCGATTACCGGCAGCAGGCGCGGGTGGTCGACGCATGGGCACGCGGTCGGGCGGACGGCGCCCGCCAGGACGACACCACCGAGTACGTAGCGAAGCTCGGCATCAGCGACACGGAGTGCGTGATCGTGATGAGTCGCGCGCACGACCGCGTCCTGGTGCCGCCGCCCGCGCGGCCGGTGCTCGCCGCTTTTGCCCTCGCGGCGCAGCCGTTCGGGTTCACCCAGGCGGATGTGACCGCGGTGCGCCGCGCGGCAGAGCTCGGATCCGATGGCGAGCTTTCCGCCGCGCTCCGGGGCCTGAGCGAGCGCCTGGCCGCGCTGGTACCTCCGGCGCGCGGGTAAGCATTCGAGGTATCTCCGCATGGCGACCGTGAGCGTCCGCTACATCGTTGACGACGTCGACGCGGCCATCGCGTTCTATACCCGTCATCTGAATTTCGCCGTCGATATGCATCCCGCGCCCGCCTTCGCGATGCTCTCCCGCGGCGACCTGCGCCTCCTGCTCAGCGCGCCCATAGGCGCCGGCGGGGGCGCGCAGGCCATGCCGGACGGACGCAAGCCGGAGCCCGGCGGCTGGAACCGCATCCAACTCGAGGTGGACGATCTCGCGGCCGCCGTGGCCGAGCTGCGCCGGAATGGCGCCCGGTTCCGGAACGACATCGTCACCGGGATCGGCGGGAAACAGATCCTGCTGGAGGACCCGGCGGGCAATCCCATCGAGCTGTTCGAACCGGGACGGCGGTAGCCGCGCTCGAGGCGGCTTGCGACGCGCCTTCCTCTTCTATATTGGACTTCCGCCCAACGAGAGCAGCTCAACCGTGTCAAAAGGTTACTGGATCACCGCATACCGCGCCGTACACGATCTCACCGCGCTCACCGAATACGCCAAGCTTGCCGGCCCCGCGATCGAGGCCGGCGGCGGCCGCTTCCTGGTGCGGAACAACGCCGCCCGCGCATTCGAGGAGGGCGTGAACGAGCGGACGGTCGTGATCGAGTTCGAGAGCGTCGAGCGCGCGGTCGCCACGTACGAGAGCCCCGCCTACCAGCGCGCGCTCGTCACGCTCTACGGCGCCGTCGAGCGCGACGTGCGCATCGTGGAAGGCGTGCCCTGACCACCTGGGTCGCGCTGCTCCGCGGCGTCAACGTGGGCGGCAAGAAGCCGGTCGCCATGGCCGATCTGCGCGCGCTCGCGGCCGATCTCGGGTGCAGCGACGTCCGCTCGCTGCTCCAGAGCGGCAACCTCGTCTTCCGCGGCAACGGCGCCGCCGCCCGGCTCGAACGCCGGCTCGAGCAGGAAGCCGAGGCGCGGCTCGGCCTCAGCACGACCTTCTTCCTGCGCAGCGCGCCCGAGTGGCGAGACATCATTGCCGGCAATCCCCTCCGGGCCGAGGCCGAGCGCGACCCCGGCCACCTCATCGTCATGTGCCTGCGCGACGCACCGGACGCGGCGCGCGTGAAGGCGCTGCAAGGCGCCATCGTCGGCCGGGAAGTCGTTCGTGCCGGCGGCCGGCACCTCTACGTCACCTACCCCGACGGCGCCGGACGGTCGCGCCTCACCACCGCGCTCATCGACCGGACGCTCGGCACCATCTGCACGGGGCGCAACTGGAATACGGTACGGAAGCTCGCGGCATGCGCGGGCGAGGTCGAGCCTCAACACGGGGCGGTTTGACCCGAAGCGCCGCCGAGCACAGCTTTCCGTACCATCCGCAGCATCGCACCGACGCGTTTCACGCTGGAGAGGTCCCATGCCTTCCCCCACCCAATCCGCCACCAAAGTTCGCGCTGCCCTCCTGGTCCGCCTCGAAGCCAAACCCGGCAAGGAGAACGACGTCGCGAAGTTTCTCGAGGGCGGCTTGCCCATCGTCGAGCAGGAGCCGGCCACCATCACCTGGTACGCCCTCAAGCTCGGGCCCTCGACCTTCGGCATTTTCGACACCTTCCCCGACGACAGCGGACGCAAGGCGCACCTCGCCGGCCGAGTCGCCGCCGCGCTGATGGCGCAGGCGCCCGACCTCCTGGCGAAGGCGCCGAGCATCGAGCAGGTGGACATTCTCGCGGCGAAGCTGCCGGTGTGATCGCCATAGCGAACGGGGTGCCCGCCACACCGGCCGAGCCCGGCGCGGTACGGATCGCGCTCGTCGGCGACTACAGCAGATCGGTCGCGGCGCACCACGCGATCCCGAGGGCCATTGCACTCGCGGCGGCGGACCTCGGCTGCCCGGTTGCGGCCGACTGGGTGCACACCCGCGCGCTCGCCGAGGCTCTCGGCGACCGGCACCTGCCGGCGGCGCGGCATCCGCTCGCCGCATATGACGCCGTCTGGCTCGTGCCCGGAAGCCCCTACGCGGACACCGGCGCCGCGCTCAACGCCGCCCGCTACGCCCGCGAGTACCGCAAGCCCTTCCTTGGCACCTGCGGCGGCTTCCAGCACGCCATCGTGGAATACGCCGAGCTGGAGTGGAGCGTGCGCGACGCGGCGCACGCCGAGCTGGATCCGTACGGCCCCGACCCGGTGATCGGACCGCTCGAGTGTGCGCTACTCGACAAGGTCGAAACGATCCACCTCACGCCCGATTCGCGGATCGGCCGGCTCTATCGCGCCGGCATGATCGAAGAGCCCTACCACTGCCGGTACGGCCTGAATCCGATGTACGCCAAGCGCTTCAGAGCGCAGGGGCTGCATTGCGCGGGATACGACGACGAGGGCGACGTGCGTGTGGTCGAGCTGCCCGCGTCGGTGCACCCGTTCTACGTCGCGACGCTCTTTCAGCCCGAGCGCGCGGCACTCGACGGCGTCCTGCCGCCGCTCGTGCGCGGGTTCGTCGCCGCCGCAGCACTGGCCCATCTCAAGGCCGCGCGAGTTACGCTGCCCAAGCCGCGGCTCGAGCGCCGGGAGGCGCCGGCGCGCATCGCCGGCATCGCGGTCCGGACGTCGAACGCCGCGGAGATGAATCCGAAGCAGGCGCGGATTCCCGAGCTCTGGCGCCGGTTTGCCGCCGAAGACTGGACCATGCGGCTCGAGCGCATGGCCGCGCGCGGGCCGGTGCTCGCGGTGTACACCGACTACCGCACCGACGCGTCCGGGCCATACCGGCTGCTCATCGGGCGGGAGGTGACGCCGCGCCGCCGGTTGAGCAGCAAGCTCGAAGACGCGGAGCTCAGGGCGGGCACGCACCTCGTCTTTCCGTGCAGGGGGCCGCGGCCGGGCGCGGTCGTTTCCGGGTGGCGGTGGATCTGGAATTTCTTCTCGCCGCCGGACGGCTCGCGGCCCGAGGGCCCGCACCGCGTCTACACGTCCGACTTCGAGCTGTACTCGGCCGATGGCCGGGTGGAAATCTGGGTCGCGGTGGAGGGGTCATAGGCGCGCCTGCGGCCCCCGGCGCACCCGCCGTCCGCTGCGCCTGGGCGCGCACGCCGCTCGACGTGGCGTACCACGACGCCGAGTGGGGCGTCCCGGTGCACGATGACGGCGTGCTGTTCGAGTTCATTCTGCTGGAAGGCGCGCAGGCTGGCCTCAGCTGGTCCACCATTCTCAGGAAGCGGGAGAACTACCGCCGCGCGTTCGCCGGGTTCGATCCGGCCCGCGTGGCGCGGTTCACGCCGGCGCGGATCGAGCGGCTCGTGCTCGATGCGGGGATCGTGCGCCACCGGCAGAAGATCGGGAGCGCGGTCGGCAATGCCCGCGCCTTTCTCGAGGTGCAGCGGGAATTCGGTTCGTTCGACCGCTATCTCTGGCCATTCGTGGGCGGAGCGCCGCGGGTGAACGCGCGCCGCCGGTCCGGGGACGTGCCCGCGCGCACGCCCGAGTCCGATGCGCTGAGCGCCGACCTCCGCCGCCGCGGATTCCGCTTCGTGGGCTCGACCATCTGCTACGCGTTCATGCAGGCCGTGGGCATGGTGAACGACCATACGGTGGACTGCTTCCGCCGCGCCGAGCTCACTCGGTAACCCCTTCATGAACGATGGCGCGTTCATCCGCCCGACGCGCGCCGAGATCGCCGCCGCCGCAGGCCGCACGATTGATGATCTACTCGCGCCCGATCTCGCCATCCTCTTCTGCGGCATCAACCCCGGACTCTATTCCGGTGCCACCGGGCATCATTTCGCGCGGCCGGGCAATCGCTTCTGGCCCGCGCTGCACGCGGCGGGATTCACGCCGCGCGTGCTGCATCCCTCGGAGGAGAAGCAGTTGCTCGAGCTGGGGTACGGAATCACCAATCTCGTTTCGCGCGCCACGGCGACGGCGGCCGAGCTCGGCGACGACGAGCTCAAGGCCGGGGGCCGCGTGCTCGCGCGCAAGGTGCGCGCCCGCCGACCGCGCTGGGTAGCGGTGCTCGGCATCGGCGCGTACCGCTCCGCGTTCGGCCGGCCGCGCGCCGTGATCGGCCCGCAGGAGGAACGCCTGGGCGCCGCCGGCCTCTGGGTGCTGCCCAGCCCGAGTGGCCTCAACGCGAATCACCAGTTGCCGGAGCTGGCGCGGGAGTTTGAGAAGCTGAGAGAGGCGGCGGGGTAGGCGGACGGGCGGTCAGGCGGACGGGCGGTCAGGCGGGCTGACGACCAGGCGATGTTGCTCCCTACGCACGCCGGGTCCGTTACTGTCCGCCCGTCCGTCCGTCCGCCTGTCCGCCTGTCACAAACCTCGCCACCACCTCCAGCACCTCGTCCGGCCTGTCGAGCCAGCTCAGATGTCCCGCGCCGGTGATCACTTCGAGCTGCGCACCGCGCCCCATCGCCCACTCCTCGGCCGAGGCGCGCGGCTGGAAGTCGCCGTCGGCGTGGAGCACGAGGCGGGGGACGTCGAGCGCCGCCACGTCGGCGCGCCAGTCCCAGTCGCCCAGCTCCTGCCAGATGCGGCCGAGCTGCGCGTTCAGTCGAAGCGGGTGCTCGTTGGGCCAGCGGCAGGGGTGCGCGCGCATGCGGTCGAGCGCATCGGGGCGGGTGGCGTAGGCGGGAATCATCGCGCGATGCCACGTGCGGCAGAAACGCTCGGGATCGCGCAGCGCCGCGCCCGAGCGCACGCTCGCCTGGACCGCGGTCATTGCGGTGGCGTTCACCCGCGACGCCACCGCCTGCGCGCCCTGGCCGAACCAGGGAACACGGCGCAGAGGAATGGGGCAGAGCTGCACCAGTCGGGCAATGCGCGCGGGGTATGCGCGGGCGTAGCGGGCGACCATGCCGCCATAGTACGACCAGCCGACGAGCACCATGCGCTCGAGACCGAACGCCGCGCGGACGGTCTCGAGGTCGGCCACGTCGGCGTCGAATCCCACGCGCTCGCTCACGCCGACGGGATCCGATCCGCCGCGCCCGCGCGGGTCGTAGGCGATGAGCCGGCGCCCTTCGGCAAGCGGCGCCAGGTCGGGCATGGTCCAGGAGGCGAGCGGGATGACGACGGCAGCGGCCGCATCGTCCGGGCGATCGCCGGCGGCGCCGTCACCGTGCGGGCCGGCGATGCTCTCGACCCTGAGCGTGAGCCCTTCGGGCGTCGTCACCGACGTCGCCGTCGTGCCGCTCTTGAACAAGATCACCCGCACATCGTAGGGCGCGGCGCGGCACGAGGCAATCCCCCGCGGGCCGGGGCGCGGCGGGGCGGGTGGCACCGCGCCGCCGCCGCCGGTAACTTTGCCGCGGCGTCGCGAGCGTTCATTCACGGGAGGTGTGGAGTGCAGCGAGGTGTGCGTTGAAGATCGCCGTCTGCCTCAAGCGCGTGCCCGACACGGTGGCCAAGATCGTGCCCGGCGCCGATCGCAAATCGATTGACGAAACCGGTCTCAAGTTCGTGCTCAATCCCTACGACGAGTTCGCGGTGGAGGAAGCGCTCGCGTTGAAGGACAAGGCGGGCGGCGGTGAGACCGTGGCCTGCGCGGTCGGGTCCGATGCGAGCGGGGAGACGCTCCGCACGGCGCTCGCCATGGGCATCGATCGCGCCGTGCTGCTCAAGGCGGAGGGCGACGGGCGCGCGGTCGCGCTGCCGGACGGCCTCGCCGTCGCGCACGCGCTCGCGGCAGAGCTCAAGGACGGCAACTACGATCTGATCCTGCTCGGCAAGCTCGCCGTGGACGACTACAACCAGCAAGTGGGCCCGATGCTGGGCGAGCTGCTGGAACTGCCGTGCATCACCGCGGTGGCGGCGCTCGAGGTGAAGGACGGCGGCGTTCTCGCGGAGCGCGAGATCGAGGGCGGCATCGAAGTCTCCACCTGCCGGCTGCCGGCGGTCATCACCTGCGACAAGGGCCTCAACAATCCGCGGCTCCCGTCGCTCAAGGGCATCATGGCGGCAAAGAAGAAACCGATGGAGACGAAGCCGGTGACACTTGGGCCCGGCACGCTCGAGGTGCTGGCGCTCGAGGCGCCGCCCGAGCGCAAGGCGGGGCGCATCGTGGGCGAGGGCGCCGGCGCCGTGCCCGAGCTGGTGCGGCTGCTCCGCACCGAAGCGAAGGTGCTCTGAGATGCCGGCCGACATTCTGGCGGTGACCGAGACGCGCGACGGCGTGCTGCGGCAGGTCTCGCGCGAGGTGGTGGGCGCGGCGCGTCAGCTCTCGGCCGCGATGGGCGGAGGCACGGTGACCGCGCTCGTGTTCGGGAGCGCGCCGGTGGAGGGCGCGGCGTCGCTCGGCGCGAGCGGAGCGGACCGCGTGCTGATGGCGACGCACGCGGGGTTCGGAGAGTACAACCCCGACGGTTTCGCGGCGACGGTGGCGAGCGTCGCGCGCGACTACGCCGCGGTGCTTTTCGCGGCGACCGCGACGGGCAAGGACCTGGCGCCGCGCGTGGCGGCCAGGCTCGGCGTCGGTTGCGCGACGGACGTGGTGGCGCTCGGCGCGGAGGGCGGCGCCGTCGTCGCGACGCGGCCGGTGTACGCGGGCAAGGTGCTGGAGCGGGTGAAGCTCACCGGTGTGCCGGCGGTGGCGTCGGTGAGGACGAATACGTTCGAGGCGAGCGCGCCCTCGACCGCCCGACCGCCCGACCGCCCGACCGCCGTCGAGGCGTTACAAGTCCCCGAGTTCACGCAACGGGTGACGGTGACCGGCGTGAAGGCGCCGGAGAAGGCGGCGCTCGACGTGGCGGAGGCGCCGATCGTGGTATCGGGCGGGCGTGGGCTCAAGGAGCCGGCCAATTTCGCGCTGCTCGAGGCGCTGGCCGAGGCGCTCGGCAATACGGCGGTGGGGGCGAGCCGTGCGGTGGTGGACGCGGGGTGGCGCGAGCACGGGGCGCAGGTGGGGCAGACTGGGAAGACGGTGAGCCCGGGGCTCTACATCGCGGTCGGTATTTCGGGGGCGATCCAGCATCTGGCCGGCATGCGCACGGCAAAGACGATCGTGGCGATCAACCGGGACAAGGACGCGCCGATCTTCAAGGTGGCGGACTACGGGATCGTGGGGGATCTGTTCGAGGTGGTGCCGCGGTTGACGGAGGAGGTGAAGAAGGTGCGAGCGCAGGGGTGAAGGTCGCGAGCCTGGAAGCGATCGTGCGGGCGCTCAATGGGGCGGGGGTGCCGTATATCGTCGTCGGGGGAATCGCGGTAATCGCGCACGGATACGGGCGCTTCACATGGGATATCGATCTCGTGATCAAGCTCCAGCCGGAGGCCATCCGCGCTGCGTTCGACGCGCTCGGGTCGCTGGGCTTCAGGCCGAGGGTACCCGTTACTGCCGAGGGTTTTGGCGATCCTGCACAGCGCGCGCGGTGGATTGCAGAGAAGGGAATGACCGTGCTTAACTTCCAAAGCGATGCACATCGCGAGACGCCGGTTGATGTCTTCGTGACCGATCCGTTCGACTTCGATGAGGAATTCCGACGCGCTACAGTCCAGGAGATCCGGCCGGGTGCGAGCGCACACATCGTCCGATTGGAGACCCTGCTGCGCCTCAAGCGCGAGGCCGGCCGACCGCAGGATCTAGCGGACGTAGCGGAGCTGGAATTGCTGCACGGAGCCAGTGGCAATGCCGACAGAGCCTGACTGGTCGCTTGTGACTTGGGAAGGCAGCCGGCGGCGCCAGCATCAGGATTTCTTTGCACTACCATTCCAAAGGAAGCTTGAGATCGTCGAGGAGATGAGTGAGGTGGCGGAGCTCTTCGCGAACATGCGACGAGCGAGGGGGCTTCCCGTAAGTTGGCCCGCGCGCGAAGACGGCGCACGAGGGATGTCAGGACCGTAGTGCGTCTGTGGTGCCCCAACGGTGCTTCGGTGACCGAGGATCGTATTGCTGCGCGCCGGCTGACTGGCTATCGGGGCTTCTGTTCTATCTCGAAGTATGCGAGTGGCCCATGCAACCGAGGGGGTGTCGTATCTGACTTCCTTATTTGCTATTGGCTTTACACGCCCAAGTCGCCTTGACAAGTTCACGGCGATTCGTACCTTATGCCTTGTGCCAATTCTTCCCGCTCAGCTTGCGGCGGCGAACGATGCTGGAGGTGCTACCCGATCATTAGTTCGTCTGTGGAGTGCTCGCCTCCGTGCGCAGTCTACATCAAACCGGCGGCCCCATTGAAGGTTTGCCATTGGTTGCACACGGCATGCGTGCGCCAAGAATCCGCCGGCATCGGTGTGACACCGTCAACGCTGGGCGGTGTCACACGGGCACGACAAAGTTAGAGGTGCCAAGGTCCGCCCCCCAGGCGGCCGTTTGTCCGCAGATTCGACCTGCTCGCGCTCGAAGTAACTCCTGCACGGAGCAGCATCGCGATGACGAATGTCGATTTTCGTGCCGCGTTCAGGGGACTCACGGGGAACGACCCGTTTCTCTGGCAAACTCGATTGTTTGAGGAATTGCTCCGGGGACCCATGCCGCAAGCATGTGGCATTCCGACTGGCCTCGGCAAGACATCCGTAATCGCTGTCTGGTTGGTTGCTCTTGCCTTGCAACAGCAGGGCGAGCCGCATCAAGACGCGCTTCCGCGCCGGCTAGTCTATGTAGTTGACCGCCGCACCGTCGTGGATCAGGCAACCGAAATGGCGGAGCAGCTGCGCTCCAGGCTTTCGGCAGGACTCACTCCGGCGGTCAGAGATGTCATCGACGGGCTGAGGCGAATTGCGGGTGACGCAAGTCTGCCACTCGCGATCAGCACGCTGCGCGGTGAGTTCGCCGATAACCGGCAGTGGCAGCAGGATCCCGCCAAGGCCGCAATCATCGTCGGTACGGTTGATCTGATCGGCAGCCGACTGCTGTTCTCCGGCTATGGCGTGTCGCGGAAGATGCGTCCATTTCACGCCGGGCTCATCGGGCACGATGCCTTGATCGTCCATGACGAAGCACATCTCTCGCCGGCATTCGGCAAGATCACCAGAGCCATTCAAGCCTTCCAGCAAGGGACGTTACGACCTCTCAAAGTAATGGAACTCTCGGCGACGCAGCGCCAGCTGGGAAGAGTCTTCAGCCTGAGCAGCGCCGAGCAGAAGGAGCCGGAGGTAGAGCGGCGGCTTGAGGCGCGGAAGGTCCTGACGTTTCACCCGCTGCCGGACGGCGCCGACCCTGCGGCTGAACTGGTCAGGCACGCCCTCAGGCACGAGCCTTCGCGGAGCCGGGTCATCGTTTACGTTCGCACGCCCAGCCTCGCCAAGAAGGTCGCCGGCGCGTTGCCCAAAGGGCGCACCGTGCTCTTAACGGGCACGATTCGAGGCTTTGAGCGAGATCTCATGACCGCGCCGGGGCCACACCTCCACGACGCACCCGACGAGCAGGTGAGGCGTCGCGCGATATTCGGCGGGTTCCGCGCGGACCCCAATCGGAGGCCGCCTGATGCGACGGAATATCTCGTCGCGACATCGGCCGGTGAGGTGGGCGTCGATCTTGACGGTGACCATATGGTCTCGGATTTCACTACCCTCGACTCCATGATCCAGCGCCTTGGCCGAGTAAACCGGCTGGGCCGAGGCGTTGCCATGGTCGACGTCGTGATCCTGCCGCGCACCAAGGAGAAGGCCGCTGGTGAATCGGACGATGATGAAGGAAGACGAATCGCCGCAACCACGATGGCCCTCGAGTCGCTGGACCTGATCGACGGTGGGCGCAATGCCGCCCCTCAAGCGCTCGGGAGGATGTTGAACTCCCTTGGGGCCGACGGGGCGAAGGCGTGCTTTTCTGCGGAGCCGCGCATGGTGGAGCTTACCGACATTCTGCTCGACGGTTGGTCAATGACCCAGATCGACGACGTCCCGGGTCGGCCGCCGGTCGAACGGTGGCTGCATGGGGTCACCGCCGAGCCGCCATCGCTTTACATCGCTTGGCGACAGGAAGTCGCCGAGATGGTGGAGGCGGACGAGCTCGAGTCGGGGCTAAAGACGCTCTTTGCCAAGCATCCGATTCTGGCCCGCGAGAGACTGCGCGCTCCACTCCGCGACGATCTGGTCACTGAGCTGACACGCATCGCCAAGCGCCTGCACGAGTCCAAGGTCTTGCTCCTTCCCGCCCTAGGCGATCCGGAGGCAGCCACGCTCACGAGCCTGCTCAAGAGCGGGAGCCAGCATCGCCTGCGCGAGGCGACCATCGTACTGCCGCCGGCGGCTGGTGGTCTCGACCCTCAGGGTATGCTCGACGGCAGCGACAGAGGCTTGGTCCGCGATGTTGCCGATACGCATCTCGCAGAATCACAGAAAGAGAGCGGGGCCAACGCACTCCATGAGCTCGACCGAACTCGGATTCTCCTGATGCAGGATCCGGGCACCGGAGGATGGTCGGTTCGCCAACTTGGCGTCGATGGCGGGACTCCGCTCGCAGTTGCCGATGGCATTCGACTCACGTTGGCTCAGGCAGCCGCGTGGTTGCGGCAACGTTTGGAGAGCGTTGCCGAGACGGGGCGCGTCGTGCTTCGCCGGGATGAGGAATCGGGGCAACCGACGCGCCTGTTGCTCCTGCTCTCAGCGCAGCAGGGCCTCGAGGCCGTGGAAGAAAACCCCGGTGCTGCCGCCAGCAGCCAGTTTCTCGATGATCATCTGGCGCAGGTTCACGAGGCAGCGAGTCGGATCGCAGAGCGGGTCGGACTCAACGGTTCTGCTCACACGGTGAATCTCGCCGCGGCTGTACGGAGCGCTGCCACCTGGCACGACCGTGGGAAAAACCGTGACGCTTGGCAGGCGGATATCGGCCATCCGCGGACGGCCAGTGACGGATGGAAGCCTTGGGCCAAGAGCGGCCAGCGTGGTTTCGTTTCCCATTTGTCGGGCCGGTATCGCCACGAGTTCGGCTCATTGCGCGAGGCCGCCGCGGATCCATTAATCAATGAGCACCCGGAGCGTGACCTGATCCTGCACCTCATTGCGGCCCACCATGGCTGGGCGCGCCCGCATTTTGAAGAGGCTCAGTGGGACCTGGCCGAAGATGTTCGCTTCGGAGAAAACGAGGCTCTGTCGGCCTCCGTGATGCGACGGTATGCGCGGCTGCAGCGGCGCTTCGGCCACTGGGGGCTGGCGTGGTTGGAGGCGCTCTTGCGCGCCGCCGACTACCAGGCGAGCAGGGGCATTGAGCCGGCCGAGGAGGCAGCTTCGTGACCGAGCATCCCGAGCCCGACATCCGCCTCGATGTCAATCTCCGCAACCCGGGTCAGTTCTTCGCTTGTTGTGGCGCCCTAGAGCTGGCGAGCCGTCTGTGGCCCGGAACGCCTGAGAACGGCTGGACGTCGCCCGAGGGCTGGTTTGCGGGCTCCGGCCCGCAGAAAACGTTTGAAATCGCTACGCACAGCGGTACGGAGCAGCCGCTCACCGTGATCCTGGCCCGGCTCGCAGACGAGGAACCGATCGTCGAGCTGGCGGAAGATCACGAGGCTTACGCCGGCGGTGATCGTAAGCCGGTTGTGCTGCGCGCGCCTTTCCGCCTTCGACTCGACTGGTGGCTGGATTCATATCGCGGCGCCGACAAGTCGGAATTGAAGGTCTGGGCGGGACAG
>DASUJH010000052.1 GCA_036279355.1 Gemmatimonadales bacterium | reverse complement strand
AGCGAGCGCGCCGTGCCGGTGGGGAGCGGCTGCGCCATGATCTCGAAGTCGCCCGGCCCCTGGCCGATGTGGCGCAGCCGGAAGAGCACGCCCTTCGAACCGGGCAAGACGTCGACCCACTCGGTGGCGATCTCCTTCTTCTTGGGGTCGATCTTGTACACCGGCTCGATGCTCCCGCCGGCGGCTCGCATGCGGGCGACGCCCGAATCCACCTCGAAATAGATGTAGCCGTCGTCGCCCCATGCGCCGGACGTGCTGTTGGCCTTGTCGGTGAGGGTGACCGTGGGCGCCCCGCCGAGCGAGGCGATCCGCACCTGCGTGCCTTCCTTGATGAACCCGATCCGCTGACCGTCCGGCGAGAAGAAGGGGCTGGATGCGCCCTCGGTCCCGAGAATCGGCGTCGCATCCAACTGATCGAGACGCCTGAGCCAGAGCCGGTTGCCGGCTTCGGCCGGCCCGCTATACACCAGCTCGCTCCCGTCGCGCGAGAGCGCGAGTCGGGCGCCGCCCAGGCCGGCGGGCGGCTGCAGCGCCTGATTCGGCCGCAGCGCCAGGCTGAACTGGGTCGCCGGCGCCTTGGGGGCCGGCCGGAGCCAGCCCCAGAGCGCCGCCCCCGTGGCGACCAGGAGCGCCGCACCGAGCACCGCCACGAGCGTGGCGGGCGGGCGTCGTCGGCTCCGCGCGGGGGGTGGCGGCGCCGCCGCGGCAAGCGGCGTCGTGGCCGCGTAGGACTTGTTCTTGAGGGCGTCGGCAAACTCCGCGGCGGAGGAGAACCGGTCGGCCGGGAGCTTCTCGAGGGCGGTGAGCACGGCCGCCTCGACGTGCGGCGGGATCGTATGGCGCTGCGGCGCCATCGGCCGCGGATGCTCGGTCACGACCCGGGCGACCACGGCTTGTGCCGTGGCGCCGGTGAACGGCGGCTCGCCGGTGAGCATCTCGTAGAGCACGGCGCCGAGGGCGTACACGTCGGAGCGGGCCGTGATCTCGCGCTCGCCCATCGCCTGCTCGGGGCTCATGTAGTGCGGCGTGCCGAGGCTCATGCCGGTCTCGGTCATGCGGGTGCCGCCGGCCTTGCTCGCGGCGAGCGCGATGCCGAAGTCGGCGACCAGCGCCGTGCCGTCGTGCAGCAGAATGTTCTCGGGCTTGATGTCGCGGTGCACGATGCCGTGCCGATGCGCGTAGTCGAGGGCCGACGCGACCTCGGTGGTGATGCGGACCGCCACGTCGATCGGGAGCTGGTGCTCGCGGCGGAGCCGGTCGCGGAGCGACTCGCCCTCGATGAACGGCATGACGTAAAACAGGTAGCCGTCCGCCTCCCCCGAATCGAAGAGCGGCAGGATGTGCGGATGCTGCAGGTTGGCCGTGAGCTTGATCTCGGCCAGAAACCGCTCGGCGCCGATCACGGCGGCGAGCTCCGGCCGGAGGACCTTGAGCGCCACCCGGCGGTCGTGCCGGATGTCCTCCGCGAGATAGACCGTGGCCATGCCCCCGGCCCCGACTTCCCTGTCGAGTCGATAGCGGTCCGCGAGGGCCGACTGCAGCCGGCCGAGGGTTTCGGGCATGGGGTTCTCCGTTCGGGGTGCTGGAAGATCGCGGCGCGGGGCGCGGCTGGCTAGAGCGCGGGGCGCGGCTGGCTAGAGCGCGGGCCGGCGGAGCGCCGGTCATGCGGGCGCGGGGGCCGGGCCGGTTCGTCGGCTTCGCAGCCTTCCGGCGCCGCGTTAGGTTCAGCTTCTCCATCGGTGCGCCGGTGCGAAGAGAGGAGCTCCCCATGATCCGGAAGTTGGGCTCGGGCGAATATCGGCTGTACTCGAAGAAGAAGGACCCGAAGACCGGCAAACGACGCAATCTCGGCACCTTCAAGACGCGCATCGCGGCGGAGAAGCACGAGCGCGAGGTCCAGTACTTCAAGCGGCACCGTTGACGGCCGGATGCCGGAGCAACTCGGCGTCGAGCTCCAGGTGTCGCGCGGACCGACGCCCGCGCTCATCGCCACGCTCGACACGCCGCGCGGACGCATTGCGCTGCGTTGATTGGACTCCTCGATGGTACCTGTCGCCTGCGTGATGCGCCGCCGTCGCCGGGCGTACCCACCCCGGCTACCTTCCCGGCGTGCCTGCAAACGTGAGGCGGGGTGGAGTGCGCATGACGGGCGCAGGTTCCGCAGCATGGGCGAATTAGGCTGCGGCACCGCAGTCGAATACAAGTTAGGGGCACGCCCACCATCTAAGTTGCGCCACCAAGTGGTATCGCATATGATACCATGGTGCCGCCTCGCATCGTTCTGGACACCAACGTGCTGGTCGCCGCTCTGCGGTCCAGTCGCGGGGCCTCGCACCGGTTGCTGCGACAGCTCGGCACCGGTGTCTTCGAGCATGTGATCTCGGTGCCGCTCGTGCTGGAGTATGAGGATGCCCTCAAGCGTCCGGCGAGTGGCATCCCATTGTCGGCGACGGACATCGACGCGGTGCTCGATTACATCTGTGCCAGCGGGCGCCGGCAACCCATTCACTTCCTGTGGCGGCCGGTGCTGCCCGATGCGCATGACGATCTGGTGCTCGAGGCGGCGGTCAACGGGGAGTGCGATGCGATCGTGACCTTCAATACCCGCGATTTCCGCGGGGCGGACCGCTTTGGGCTTGCGGTGCTCACGCCAGCGGCCCTGGCGGCGGCTCTCACCGCAACGGGAGGTGCGCCATGAGCGCGCTGAGTCTCCGCCTACCTCGTTCCCTTCATGCCCGCGTTCGGGAGTTGGCCGAGCGGGAGGGGATTTCGATTAACCAGTTCGTGGCCACGGCTCTGGCGGAGAAGCTCTCGGCGCTCTTGACCGAGGAGTATTTGGAAGCGCGAGCGGCCCGCGGCAGCCGCCGGACGTTTCTGGCGGCGCTCAACCGGGTTCCGGGGGTGGCGCCGATTCCCCCCGATGTTCCCGCCGCGGCACCTAACAAGCGCATGCAGCAGCCGGGCCGATCAGGCCGGCGCTCGGCGCGGGCGCGGCGCTCCTCGAAGCCGTAAGGAACGTCTGTTAGTGTGGGCGCAGGCTTCTTAGCGCCCGCAGCTGATGCGCGGTTGGTTAGGTAGCGTCATCCAGCATTCTTGACAGAGGGCAAGGCCACCAATGCCAGAGCGGACTGATCCGCGTTCCATGTCGTGGGAGCAGATGCGCGAACAGGGCCTCTTTCCCGAACGTTGCCCCATCTGCGGTCGTGTGAACTTTCGCAACGGACCTGACTACTGCCGCCACTGGTGGGGCACCGAATACGAGCAGTCTAAGCGACGGCCCATACTGGGAGGAGTTCGAGGAGCTTTGGGACCTTCTGTCAGGCGTGTACGACTCGCCAGACGACGAGGAATCCGAGCGACTCGTAAATCAGCTCAATGCAGCGGGCCTAACTGACATTGCGCGGGCGCTCGTGCAGTACGACAAGACGTGGTGGCTTGGCGGTGTAGAGCACAAAGTGTACATCGAGCCGGAAGCCTCGATGGTGTCGGGTGAGGGCTGGTCACTCTATCACGAGGACCCGGGCTGGTTCGATCACCTCATGGCTCAGCTGCGCACCGCCGGGAAGATTGCCAGCCAGCAGTGATCGTGGTGAGGCGGTAAGAGTTTTGAGGTCGCCCGACGCTGCCTAACCCGCAAATGCAGCCGACAAACGCGAACGGGCCGGAGCGCCGCTGACAGGCACTCTCCCAGTGGCCACAAAGGAACGTAAGTTCTTTCAGGTCGTTTGCAGCTGATTTGCAAGTCGTTCGACCGCTTGCGGAATAGATCAGGGCAGCGCGAGCACGAGCTTCAGGCCAGCGTCGATGGCCGCGAGAAGTCGAGGTGGCAGTTTCCCGGCGCGCTCAGTCAGGAAGGCGCGGTCCAGCGTGACGAGCTGGGACACATTGGCGACAGAATCCTTGGGCAGCCCGGAGGTCTGCTTCGGAACAAGCACGTTCCCAGGAGCATCGATCAGCCGGAGGGTGGAGGTCAGCACCACGGCAATCGTGGTCTGCAGCCGGCTGCGGTTGAACGCGTCGGCCTGGACGATGAGAACGGGCCGGCGGTACCCTGGCTCCGAGCCCGTTGGCTCGTCGAGGTCCGCCCACCAGACCTCGCCGCGCTCGATTACCACTCGGGCGTGCGGAGCGACCGAGCTTGGCTGCGGCGGAGCGGGCGCTCCAGGCGACTGGGCTGCTGCGCGTA
>DASUJH010000051.1 GCA_036279355.1 Gemmatimonadales bacterium | reverse complement strand
CCACACGCGGCGTCGCTGCGTCAGGCTTTCGCCCATTGCGCAAGATTCCCCACTGCTGCCTCCCGTAGGAGTCTGGGCCGTGTCTCAGTCCCAATGTGGCTGGCCATCCTCTCAGACCAGCTACCCGTCGTCGCCTTGGTGAGCCATGACCTCACCAACTAGCTGATAGGCCGCGAGGGCCTCCATCGGCGCATTGCTGCTTTCACCACCTCGAGATGCCCCGAAGCGGTCGTACGCGGTATTACCCGGCCGTTGGGCCGGCTATCCCCCGCCGATGGACAACTTCCTCACGTGTTACGCACCCGTTCGCCACTGAACCGGAGTTGCCCCCGGCCCCGTTCGACTTGCATGTGTTAGGCACGCCGCCAGCGTTCGTCCTGAGCCAGGATCAAACTCTCCAAGAGAAAAGCTTGATGTAGCTCGATCTGAACGACTTGGTTGTGTCGTCCGAATCACAAATGACAGAGTTTGCTACCCCACCCAACCGGCCTCTGTGTCCGATAGGGCGATAGGGTCCGCACCCCCTTCACGCTCACTCACTTCACTTGTCAAAGAGCTGCGGCCTAGAGCCGCTGCTGCTTATGAAACCGGAAACTCCCACCCGAGTTGGAAACCGAGCCAGGTTTTCCGACAGCCAAGTAATGTAACAGGATCGAACAGTCTGGTCAACCCCTGGCCCCCGCCGGCAGCGTGCCCCCAACTGCTGCCCTACTACCCACTTGCGTCAGGAATCGCGGCGGCGGGAGGAGGCCAATTGTAATCGCCCGTCCAGGGGCAGGCAACCCCTGTACACCTGCCGGCGCCGCTCAGCCTCCGGTGACGGCGGACACTGTTGCCGACAGGCCGGCGCCCTACCGTAGCTCCCTTCGCCGGCTCGGGCCACGACGGCCGGCCGGGCCCCCTCGGCCCCGGCCATTTGTGCTCCAAGTCGAGCGCCGCAACGAACCACCCGCACACGCCGATAAGGAATCCACGATGGCTACCAAACTAAACTCGCTCAGCGACCTCTTCGTCCACGAGCTGCCGGACATCTATGACGCCGAGCACCAGATCGTGAAGGCCCTGCCCAAGATGGCGCAGGCCGCCACCCACCCTGCCTTGCAGCAGGCGTTCGAGGAGCACCTTCGGCAGACCGAGGGCCACATCAGGCGCCTCGATCAGGTGTTCCAGATCCTCGGGATGCCCGCCAAGGGGCGCAAGTGCGAGGGCATGGCAGGGATTATCGAGGAAGGCAACAAGCTGATGCACGGCGATGCGCCTCCCGACGTTGTCGACGCCGCGCTCATCGGTGCGGCCCAGAAGGTGGAGCACTACGAGATCGCCACCTACGGCTGCCTCGCGACCTACGCCGAGCTGCTGGGTCAGAGCCAGATTCACGACCTGCTGGGCCAGACATTGAACGAGGAAGAGGAGACCGACCAGAAGCTCACGCGCATCGCGGAGTCGGTGGTCAACCGCGACGCCGAGCAGCCCGCTCAGGGGCGATCGGCGCGGTAGCATCACCTGGCCGCCTGCGCGGCAGGCGGCCCAGGTATCATCGATCCGGCGAACCGCGAGCCAAGGAGCGAGTATGCCACGCAAGCGCAAGAGCGGCGACGCGCCGCTTAGGAACGAGGAGATTGCCGGGTTCGGTGAAGAACAGCAGGAAGCCTCGATCCGGGCAAGCGCCCTGGACCCCAGCCGGAGCGACGCGGCCCGCGAGTACATCGAAGCGCACCAGGACGAGGCGCGCAACACTCCATCGTCGGCACGCGATACAGCGGGACCCGAGGACCAGACCGCGGAAGGGACGGCGCCACCTGGCTCACGCGGCACCGAGGGTAAGACCGCATCCCGCGGGCGCGGTAAGAAGGAGAACGAGCTGGAGAAGCACTGGGGGAAGTAGCGCGCCCGCCAGGATTCGAACCTGGGACCCACAGCTTAGAAGGCTGTTGCTCTATCCAACTGAGCTACGGGCGCCTCAGTGAGTGCCGGCGAAGGCGGATTTGCACGCCGGCATTTCCAGTGGAACGTAGCGGCGCCCCGGACGGCGGTCGAGCCTGGGGCGCGCTATATTGCGCCGCCATGCCCGACCTTACCCAGCACAAAGCCACGCCCGAGTGTCCCATGACGGCCCCGCACGACTGGGCCAGCTGCGGTATCGTACGGGCGCGCCATCGGTGCTCCGCCAGCATGAACGAGAAGATCGAGCAACAGATCCGTGACGAGCGGGAGCGCGAGCTGCAGCACGGTGGCGAGCATGCCGGCGGCTGAACGCCTTCGATCTTAGCCGGACCGGTCTTCGCGCCCGCTCTTGTCGCGGCCCAGCGCCCTGTGGAGAAACCGCTCGACCGGCCGCCCACCGATCAACACCAACAACATGAGCGCGGTGGCGATCAGCACGGCTGGCCAGAGGCCGGCACCGCAGGCGATCCCGAGAGCCGCCGCGAGCCAGATCGATGCGGCGGTCGTGAGACCCCGGACGGTCCGGCCCCCTTCGGGCCGCAGGATGACGCCAGCGCCCAGGAATCCGATGCCGGTGATGACGCCCTGCATGGCGCGCGAGGCCGGCTCCGGGTCGGAGCGCCCGGACGCCTCGGCCAAGCCATAGGCCGTAAGGGTGACGAGCGCCGCGCCCATCGTCACGAGCGCGTGCGTGCGGAGCCCGGCGGGCTTCTCCCGCAGGTCGCGATTCAGGCCGATGGCGCTGCCGACGACGACCGCCGCACCGAGTCGCAGAGCTATTTCTCCGACATCCATGGACGGCTCAGCCGTTCCCGGCCGCAAGGACCACGATGCTCCGCGCAAGCGTTTTCATATTATTCCTCACACGGCTCTCTCGTCCGCGGAAAGCCACAGCTACCACGCACGCCGGTGCGTATACGGCCGTGGATCGGGGCGCCGGGATTCGAACCCGGGACCTCCTGCGCCCAAAGCAGGCGCGCTACCGGACTGCGCCACACCCCGTCAAGACGGAGAGAAACCCGGGTCAACATAGCCAGCCCATGCGGGTCCGGCCAGCAGCGCCTTGTCCAATCCGGCACCGTCGCCCAACTTCGTTGCTGGCCGCGGGCATACACGTTGCGAACCGCTCCGTCGCCAGACCAGGACGACAAGCAGCAATTGCTCGACCGACCTCCGCCCGGGCGCGCCGCCCAGGCGACACCGCCGCCGAGAGGAGGCGCCTTGAACGGAGCCGCCGGGTCGTACGTGTTGGGCATCTCTGCGTACTACCACGACAGCGCGGCCTGCCTGCTGCGCGACGGGGAGATCCTCGCCGCAGCGCAGGAGGAGCGCTTCACGCGGAAGAAGGGCGATGCCTCCTTCCCCACCCACGCTGTGGCGTACTGTCTACAATCTGCGGGCATCGAGCCCCAGGATGTGGCCGCTGCCGGCTTCTATGACAAGCCCCTCCTCAAGTTTGAGCGGATCCTCGAAACCTACCTCGGCATTGCGCCGCGGGGGGTGCCGTCGTTCCTCAAGGCCGGCCCGCTCTGGATCAAGGAGAAGATCTTCACCCACCGCGATCTCCGCGCGTCGCTCGGCCGCTACGAGGGGCCGATCTTCTACGCCGAGCACCACGAATCGCATGCGGCGAGCGCGTTCTTTCCGTCACCGTTCGAGGAGGCCGCGATCCTCACGATGGACGGCGTCGGAGAGTGGGCGACGACGTCGTACGGGGTGGGACGCGGAGCCGATCTCGAGATCCTCAAAGAACTCCACTGGCCCGATTCGCTCGGGCTGCTCTACTCCGCGTTCACCTACTACACCGGGTTCAAGGTGAACTCCGGTGAGTACAAGGTGATGGGCTTGGCCCCCTACGGGCGGCCCAAGTACGTGGATCTGATTCTTCGGGAGCTGATCGACCTGCGCGAGGACGGCTCGTTCCGACTGAACCAAGCGTACTTCAATTACCTGGGTGGCCTCACGATGACGAACGGTGCCTTCAGTCGGCTGTTCGGTGGGCCGCCGCGGGTGCCCGAATCGAAGCTGACGCAGAAGGAGATGGATCTCGCGCGCTCGGTCCAGGTCGTGTGCGAGGAAGTGGTGCTCCGGCTTGGGCGCACGGTGCACCGGGAGACCGGGCTCTCGCGGCTTTGCCTCGCCGGCGGCGTGGCGCTCAACTGCGTGGCCAACGGGCGGCTTCTGCGGGAGGGGCCTTTCGACGCGATCTGGATCCAGCCCGCCTCGGGCGATGCCGGCGGGGCGCTCGGCGTGGCGCAGCTCATCCACCATCGAGTCCACGGGAAACCGCGGCGCGTGACGCCGGGGCGCGACGCCATGCGGGGGTCATATCTCGGCCCCGAATTCTCGCCGGATGAGATCGAACGCTTTCTCGCGGCATCCAACGCCGTCGCGACGCGGCTCGACCGGGACGAGTTGCTGGACCGGGTCGCACGAGAGCTGGCGGACGAGCGAATTGTGGGCTGGTTCAACGGCCGGATGGAATTCGGCCCGCGCGCGCTCGGGGCGCGGAGTATCCTAGGCGACCCGCGAAGCCCCCGCATGCAGGCGCAGATGAATCTCAAGATCAAGTTCCGGGAGGGCTTCCGGCCGTTCGCGCCCAGCGTGCTCCGCGAGCGCGTGAGCGAGTACTTCGAGCTCGACAGCGACTCCCCGTACATGCTCCTCGTCGCGCCGGTCAGGCGGGAGCGCCAGATCCCGATGACCGACGCGCAGCAGGCGCTCTGGGGCATCGATCAGCTCAACGTGGTGCGCTCGGACCTGCCGGCGATCACCCACATCGACTACTCGGCGCGGGTGCAGACGGTCACGCACCACACGAACCCCGACTACTACGATCTCATTCGCGCCTTTGAGCGGCTCACCGGCTGCGGGGTGCTCGTCAATACGTCGTTCAACGTCCGCGGCGAGCCGATCGTGTGTACGCCGGCCGACGCGTACCAGTGCTTCATGCGCACCGAAATCGATTTGCTCGTGCTCGGGCCGTACCTGCTCGAGAAGCGGGACCAACCAGCGTACAAGGGTGGCCTCGAATGGCAGCGCGAGTTCCAGCTCGATTGACGGCGGCCGACGGACGCAAGTTCGGCCTCGTGCTGGGTGCGGCGTTTCTCGCGTTGGGGGCGCTGCTCTGGTGGCGTGGACGGTTTCCCGCGGCGGAGGTCGGAGGGGCGCTCGGCGCGGCGCTGGTGGCGGGCGCGGCGCTGATTCCGACGCGGCTCGGCCCGGTGCAGCGAGTGTGGATGGGCTTCGGCGCGGCGCTCTCGAAGGTCACGTCGCCCATCGCCATGGGCATTCTGTACTTCGTCGTGTTGACGCCGGTCGGCGTGCTCCGGCGCGCGTTCGGCGGCAACCCGCTGGCGCACGGAGCGCCGGACGGCAGCTACTGGATCGCGCGAGCGGCCGACAAGCGGCGCAGCGACCTCAGACGCCAATTCTAGGAGGCAGCGTGCAGGACTCGAGCTTGACGCGCGAACTGTGGGAGTTCATGCGCGTGCGGAGAAAGTGGTGGCTCGTGCCCCTCGTGCTCACGCTGTTCATCGTGGGCGCCATTCTCGTGTTCGCGCAGGGCTCCGCGCTCGCGCCGTTCATTTACACGGTGTTCTGAGCGCGTGCCCAATCAGGCTCGAACGCCGCGACGGGCGGTCGCGGCGCTCCTGGCGCTGTGCGTACTGGTAAGCCTTGGCCTCTCGGAGCTCGCCTGCCGCTGGCTGCTGCCGCGGCCGGGATACGTGGCGCAGGGCTCGCTCGACCAGATGCGCGCCGCGTGGCGGACCGATTCGGCGCGGGGCTACGCGTTCGCCCCCAACCTCGTGCGCAAGGTCACTCAGCTCGACTACCAGGTCACGCTTGCAACCAATGCGTTGGGGTTGCGCAGCGGTCCGATTGACACGACCGACGCGGACGACCCGCGGCTGCTCGCGATCGGCGATTCGTTTACGGCCGGCACCGGCGTGGAGGCTGATTCTACGTGGCCGGCCCGCCTGCAGGCCGACCTCAGGCAGCAGGACGGCCGGTTTTCCGGAGTCCGGGTCGTCAACGCCGGGGTCCCCGGCTACAGTCTGCGGCAGATGCGCGCCACCGCCGATGCGCTGATACCCCGCATACGGCCGCGGTTGCTCGTGGTCGGGCTCTTCGCCGAAGCGCAGAGCCGGCTGCGCGACCCGTTCATGCTGGTGGATGGCTACATCGTCAAGCAGGACGAGGCCGAGGACGTGAAGGGCGTGTCCGACGGGCTGCTCTACTCCCGCATGCATCGCCCCTGGGTCAAGTCGCTCGATTTCTGGCTGGACCAGCACTTCTACGTCGGGGCATACGCGTTCAAGGCGGCGTATGCGGTATACGACTGGCTGACCAACCTCGAGCATCGTCCCGCGGCAAGTCCGGAGCCGGGGGCGCACCCGGCGGCCGGTGGGGCGACCGAGTACCTGGCCGCGATCGACAGCGAGCTCACCGCCCTGGATTCGCTCACCACGACAGGCGGCGTGCCGATGATCGTCATGCTGATCGCGGGGCAGGAGGATTCCGGCGACTTTTCCGCCTCCGACCACGAGCTCAACGACTCGGTTGCGGCGTTCTGCGCGCGGCTCAACATCCCGGTCTACGATCCGCTGCCGCTGCTCGAACGCACCGCTGCCGGACGGCCGATCTATCGATTTCGGCACGATTGGCACTGGAGCGCGGCCGCGCACGCGTTGGCGGCCGACCATCTGGCCGCCGCGATTCTCGAGCGGCCGGCGCTCACGCGCGCGATTACCGGAGGCGAGCCGCGAGCGCCCGCCATGCCCGCCCCCGGTGACTTACCGCGTCTTTCTCGGCGTCCTCGGCTTCCCCAAAGGTCTTCCCCAGATCCGCGCTGAAGAAAAGCGGATCGTATCCGAACCCGCGGCTGCCGCGCGGCTCCTCGAGCAGCGTGCCCGCGCAGGCCCCCTCGAACAGCTCTGCCGGCGCGGTGGGCGCCGGGAGGTAGGCGAGTACGCAGCGATAGCGTGCGAGCCGCCGGGATGGCGGCGCGCCGGCCAGCCGGGCGAGCAACGCCGCGTTGTTCGCGTCGTCGAGCGCGCTACCGTGGAGGGAGGCGGCGCCGAGCGCGTCGAGCGCCCAGCGTTTCGACCGGACGCCGGGAGCGCCGCCCAGCGCGATCACCTCGAGGCCAGAATCGTCGGCCACTGTGGGAAGGAAGGTGCGACGGGCAAAGTACTCGGCCTTGGCGCGCGCGTTCTCGGCGTACGTCTCGCCGAGCTCCAGGGCGTCCTCCGCGGGGTCGATCGGAATGCCGAGATCGTCGGGAAACGTCGGCTCCAGGTCAAGCGGGGCGAGGAGGCGGCGCACCTCGCGCTGCTTGCCAACGCTTCGGGTGGCGACGAGGAGTTTCACCAGCCCAGGGCGCGGCGCTGGGCAGCAAAGAGATCGGCGATGCCGCGCTCGGCGAGATCTACGAGGGCGCGGAGCTCGGCGCGGGAGAAGGTGCCGTGCTCGCCGGTCCCCTGCACTTCGACGAAATCGTCCGGCTCGAGCATCACGACGTTGAAGTCGACGCCCGCGTCCCGGTCCTCGAGATAGGCGAGGTCGAGTCGGAGCTCCGCATCGACCATGCCGACCGAGACGGCGCCCACGAGCCGGCCGAAGGGCGAAGGGGCGCCGGTCTGCGCCGCGAGCCAGGCGCACGCGTCGGCGAGTGCCACACACCCACCGGTGATGCTGGCGGTCCGGGTGCCGCCGTCGGCCTGCAGGACGTCGCAATCCACCCGGATGGTGTATTCGCCAAACGTCATGCTCGACATCGCGGCGCGGAGCGAGCGACCGATGAGCCGCTGGATCTCATGCGTCCGACCACCCGGGCCACTGCGCTCCCGGGGAGTGCGTTCCTGCGTCGCGCGGGGGAGCATGGCGTACTCGGCGGTGACCCATCCCTCGCCGCTGCCCTTCTTGAACGGCGGCACACCCTCGGCCACGCTTGCCGTGCAATGGACGAGGGTTCCGCCCGTGCGGATCAGGCAGGATCCTTCGGCGTAGGGATTGGCGCCGCGCTCCAGCACCAGCGGGCGGAGCTGGTCGTTCGCTCTTCCGTCGGGACGCGGCAGAACCGGCTCCGATCAGAGCGGCTCTTCGGCGCGGGGCCGGAGCACGAAGGTGTGCTTGAACAATGGCAGGCTCACGCTGTCGCGGTACTGCGCCTGGACGACGAAGTCGCGGCTGCCGCGGATGATCCGGAAAGGAATTCGGCGGCCGGGCCCGAAGATGTCGCCCACCTTGGCGTCGAGGCGCCGCTGGATCACGTCGTCGGTGATGCCGGGTGCCACGCGCGCGTTCACCTGCATCTCGTCGACCAGTTGGTAGTACCGCCAGTACACCTCGCCGATGTTGACACCGTAGTAAAGGGCGATGACCAGAACGAGCAGCGACAGCAGGCACCCGAGGCTGCCGGCGCCCCGGCGGTTCCGATCCGCGATCGTCACCATTGAGATTGCGCTCCCTCGACGATATTGGTCTGCAACTGATCGTATGCCTTGCTGCGGCCTTCCGTCTCCTGGCCTGGCGCGTAGTCGCCCTGGAGTGTGAGTCCCTGCCGCTGCCAGATTGTCTTGTTCTTCTTCTGGCTCACGATCTCCACCGAGACGACGATCTGGACCAACCGGCGGTTCACGTCCACCTGATTGTTCTGCGTGCCGTTGTACGAAATGGGCAGATCCGGCTCGTAGCGGGAGATCACGCCCCGGACGATGGCATCTGCGGAGCTCTCGCCGGCCGGCCGCAGACCGAGTCGGTTCTGCATCGCTTGCCGCACGGCATCCTGCACTTCCTGCGTGAGGGTAGGTTCGGGCGTCAGGTTATCGAACGGCAGCACGGCAACGGTCCGGATGTCGGGCGGCAGCCCGCCGCCCGCAAAACCGTACGCGCAACCGGCCAGCGCGACCACCACCGAGACCGCAACCACCCGCAATGCCGCCGGCGCGAGCCAACCCGCGGCGGGCACGAGCTTCGGCACGCGCTGATCAGTGCTTGGCCGGCGGTGACCAGATGTCCGGCGCAAACGGATCGGTCCTGGAAGTCTTCGTGAAGGTCAGATCGAGCCGGGCCGGCGCCGACGGCACCGTGAGGCGTGATGTCGCCGGCAGGCCGTCGGGACCAAGGGTCGTCTCGACCCGGCCGACGATCTTGCCCGCGGAACGCACGTCCGCGCGGAACTTCACCGGCGTGCCGCTCGTGCGGGAATACTCGACGGTGTCGGGGCCGTGCACGTACTGCCAGGCCGTAAGGTCGGCGTGGGTGAGGCCGCGGAGCTCGGCGCCGGCATCGGGCATCCTGGCGACGCCCAGGAGCGCCCACATGAGGGGATAGTTGGGAACGAGTTTCTTGATGGCATCCTCAGGCTGCACCCAGAGGGCGGAGTCGCCGACCACCGCAGCGGCACTGGCCCCACTGCCGAAAGGGCCGGCGACGTCGAACCGCAGCGAATCCGGCGGCTCCACCCGCGCGCTTCCGCGGCCGCCGGCACTCGAGCGCTGATCGCGGAACAGCCACTTGAAGCGCAGCAGTTGCGGCGCGGAGGGTACCGTCGGGCGGACCCACGCCGCCACCTGCTCGGCGGACACGGGCTCGGCCGACTCCGGCACGATCGGCCCCGGCGCCGAATGGCATCCCGCGATGATGGCGAATAGGCCAAGATAGAGAGCTAAACGTTTCGGTGTCAACAAGTATCGCTCGGGTCCGGGGTGCGCACGGGCGCGGATCGGAGCGAAGCTACCCGGGCCGCGGGGGCGAAACAAGCATTCGAGCGCCGCTCATGGGAGGCGGCGGACGGCGATGATTCGATCGCCCTGGGTGAGGTCGTAGAGCGCCGACGCGGTGGCGTCCACCACCCGTCCGAAGACGGTGTAGCTGCCGTCCAGATGCGGCTGCGGGCTCAGGTTGACGAACCACTGGCTGTTGCCGGTGTCGGGACCGGAGAGCGCCATGCCGAGGACCGGCCCGTCGTAGCGCACGCGGTTGATCTCGTCTCGGATCGCGCCGGGCGGGCCGCCCCATCCGTCGCCGCGGGGATCGCCGTCCTGGATCACGAAGTCGGGGACAACGCGGTGCCAGCGGTTGCCGTCGAAGAATCCCGCGTCCACCAGCTCGAGGAAGTGTGCGGCGGTGAGCGGCGCGTCCGCGCCGAGCAGCTCAACGGTGAAGGTGCCGCGCTCCTCCGTCTCGAACGCAACTCGGAGGAGGCGTTTCGATGCCGCGCCCACGATGAATCGGCGGACGATGGACTGGTAGGCCGATGCATCGCGTCCGGTGGCGATCGGATGCGCGGGACCCCAACGTTCGGCGAGCGCCGGCCAATTGCGCTCCGCCCACGCGCGCAGGAGGTAGTTCTCCGGCCCCGGCACGTCCGCGACGAAGCCCTCGCGGAGCGCTGCCGCCGCGGAGTCGGACGTTTTCGCGATGGCAGCGAGTGCACTGAGCGCGGAAAGTGCCGCCTCGGGAAACGAGTCACGTTTTGCCGCGTGATACGCGGCGATGAGCGCGGGGACGTCGCGCGGATCCGCTGCCCGGGCGAGGACGTCGGCGGCGAGGCTTCGCACGGCGGCATCGGGGGCGGCAAGGCGCGGCCGCGCGACGGCCACGAGCACAGGATCGGGACCTTCCACCGCGCCAGTCCAGGCTTGCAGTCCCCAGGCGACGACGCGCGAATCGGGATCGCGGAGCCACGCGGGTTCGCCGGTACCGGCACGCGCGGTGCCGCCGGACTCGACCCAGCCCTCGGCGGCGGCGGCGCGGTCGCGCCAATCGCCGCTCGCAGTCCAATCCCGCGCCGCCACGGCGAATGCCGCCGTGTCCGAATGCGCGAGGGCGAGGAGAGCCTCACGGCGCACCGCCCAGGGTTGCACGGAATCGTGTGCTGCGGCCGCGAGGGCGTGGACCGCCACCGTGCCGCCGAGCCGGCCAAGGGCCGTGGCGGCAGCGACGCGCGCATTCGGAAACGAGTCGTCGAGACCCGGCGCGACCACCGGCCCGAAGCCCGAGTCCGCGTACGTGGCCAGCGCGAGCATGGCGTGGATGCGGACGCCGGGGTCATCGTCCGCAGTAAGGCGCGCGAGCTTTGCGCTCACGTCGGCGGCGTCGAGCCCCGATTCGGTTACGAACCGCCGCACAAGCGCGCGGGCGGCAAGCGCGCGTACGCGTGCGAGGCGATCGTCGAGCGCCGCCGCCAGGTCGAGCGCCGCCGCGGGCGCGCGAAGCCGAGCGAGTGAGTAGACGGCGCGCCACCGCAACGCATCCGAGGGCGAGCGCGAGTAGCGGAGAAGCTGGGGGATCGGAGCGGCCTCCTCGAGGCGCCATGCCTCGAGGAGCGCCGCGGCGATGGCGGCGCGAGGCACGGGCCGGGTGCGGCTGAGCAAGCGGGCAACCGCGGCAGCCGCGTCGCCGCCGCCGATGCGGGCGATCGCCGTCGCCGCCTCCGCCGACTCGGCCGCATCGCGGAATGGCGCGCGGAAGAGGCGGCGGGCCAGCGCCGGTACCGCCGCCGTGTCCCGCAGCAGCCCGAGCGCGAACGCCGCGTCGGCGCCGACCGCGGTGTCGGGATCGGTGAGGAGCGGAACGAGGAGGTGCGTGCCGCGCCTGTCGCCGATCCGACCGATGGCCAGCGCGGCGTGCCGGCGCACGAGCGGGGCGGGGCTTTGCACCCCGCGGCTCAAGAGGGCCGCGTCGTATGCTCGCGCATCTTCCGCGGCGAGCAGCGCCGCGAGCTGCCCGACCCTGTCCGCCCGACCAGAATTCGCCGACTGCGCGCCGAGCGGCGCGGCCACCGCGCTACTCGAGCCGAGCAATGCGAGGGCGGCCGCGGCAAGATGGCGCAGCGTACCTCGCCCGCGGCCGCGTGCCGCCGCACCGCTCACGTGACGCGCACGGGATCAGGCACAGCGGTGAGCCGGCGGGCCAGCTCGTCGGGCAGCCGAGTGAGCGCCATCGTCCGATCGAGGGGAAAGAGCGTGACGGTGGCCGTCGCGAGCAACTGGCCGGCATCGGCCGGCTGGTCGATGCGATCGACCGCATAGCCGAATCCGATCCGGCGCGACGCGACGTCGCGCACCCAGCAGCGCACGCGGATCCGATCGTCGTAGTGCGCGGCGTTGCGGTAGCGGATCGCGAGATCGCCCACCGCGAGCCGGAGCCCGCTCGCCTCGAGCTCGCGATAGCTGAGCCCGGTGAGGCGGAGGTGCTCGCAGCGCGCCACATCGAGCCACACGAGATAGCGGGCGTGGTAGACCACACCCATTTGATCGGTTTCCGAGTAGTTCACCCGCACGAAGGTCTCGGATACCGCGATCCGCTCCGCTTGCCCGCTCATCCCGTCCTCGGCATGTTTCCGCCCGTGCTGGGAGACGCCCTCGTCATCATCTCCGACGCCCATCTCGGATACGCATTCCCCGGCCGTGACGCACCACGCCGGGTCGAAGCCGTACTGCTCGATTTTCTGGATCTCGTCCCGAGGCTGGGCGATTCGCTGCTCGTGAACGGCGATCTATTCGAATTCTGGTTCGCCTACGAGCGTGTCATCCCGCGCGGGGGGTTCCGCGCCGCGGCGGCGTTGGCGCAGCTCGCGCGGCGGATGCCGGTGCTCATGGTGGGCGGCAACCACGACCGCTGGGGGCGCGCGTTCTGGCAGCGCGACGTCGGGCTCCACTTTGCGCCCGACCGGCTCGAGTTCTCGGTCGGCGATCGCCGGGGACTCGCGCTGCATGGAGACGGCATCGGATATGGGCGGCTGCGCTCGGGCCTGCTGCACCGGCTCGTGAGCAGCCGGCTGGCCTCGGCTGCGTATCGCGCGCTGCATCCCGAGCTGGGCATTCCGCTGGTGGACGCGCTGAGCGCGCGGCTGGGCGACCACGGCACCGAAGGCCCCACCGTGGACCGCGCCGTGGCCCAGCAGCAAGCCTGGGCCGAGCGCACGCTCGCCGAGCGGCCCGAGCTTGGACTCATCGTGCTGGGTCACACCCACCGGCCAGTGCTGTGCGAGCCGGCGCCGGGACGGCAGTATCTCAATCCGGGCGCCTGGTTCGACGGCTTCCGCTACGCGATTGCGACTGCGCGCGGCGCCGAGCTGCGCCAGTTCAACCCAGCGGAACCACCGTCACCGGCGATTCCGCCAGGCGATCGCCGATGAAGCGGGCGCCGACCTGCCGGAACCGCGCCTCGTCGTCGCTCACGGTGAAGCGGTGCGTGATAGCCGCCGCCATGGACTCGCGCGAGGCGAGACCGCGCTTCGCAAGCACGCGTGACAACTCGCCGGCCGTTTCCTCCGCGCTGTCGATCAGCACGACCTCGGGCCCCATCACCCGCTGCAGGAGCGGCTTGAGCAGCGGATAGTGGGTGCAGCCGAGCACCAGCGTGTCCACGCCGGCGCGGGAGAGCGGCGCCACATATTCGCGCGCCACGAGCTCGGCGGCCGGGTGATCGAACCATCCCTCCTCGACGAGCGGGACGAACAGCGGACAGGCGCGCTGCTCCACGCGGATGCCGGGCGCCACCGCATGGATGGCGCGCGCGTAGGCATCGCTCGCGATCGTGCCGGCGGTGCCGATCACGCCGATCGGACCGCCGCGCGCCGCGCGGACGGCCGCGCGTGCCCCCGGTCCGATGACGCCGACCACCGGCACCGGTGACGCGGCGCGCAACGCGTCGAGCGCATGCGCGGTGCTCGTGTTGCAGGCGACGACGACCGCTTTCACGCCCTGCGTGAGGAGCCAATCGAGAATTTCGCGGCTGTAGCGGCGGACGGTCTCGGGCGACTTGGGCCCGTACGGCACCCGCGCCGTATCGCCGAAGTAGAGCGTGGACTCCGCCGGCAGGCAGTCGTAGATCGCGCGGGTGACGGTGAGGCCCCCGATGCCGGAATCGAAGATGCCGACGGGCGCCGCGACGTCCGCCGTCACGGCACGCGCACCGGCAGCGAGAATCCCGCGTCCATCCCGCGGGGTGTGCGGCGAAGCTTGAGCTCCGCCGGGAAATCCGACAGATGGGCGGCGACGAACGCCTCGAGCCCGGCGAGCAGGTGGTTCACCGCGAGCAATACGAGCCAATCCTCGCGGCTCTGCGACTTGGAGTCGATCGTCACGCTGTCGGCCCCGCTCTGCCGCAGCTGACTCAGGTCACGGCTCGTCTTGATGCTCATGCCGAGCGTCACCGCTTCAGCGGCGATAAAGAATCCCGCCGCGAAATGGTGGCCGAGCTTGAGCTGCCCCCATCCGGGGAGGAGGAGCGAGCGCCAGAGCGCGGCACCCGGCGAGACGCGGAGCACGCCGAGGGAATCGGGAAGCCGGACGGCGGCGGTGTCGGCCGCGGTGGCAGACAGGCTGTCGCTGCGGAGGCTATCGACGCGCGCGCTGTCGGCGCGCGCGCTGTCGACGCGCACCGTGCTCGTGTCCTGCGCGGCGAGTGTGACCGGGGCGACGCACAAGGCAAGGAGCGCGGCGAGTGCAACACGGGTTGAGCGCCGTCCGCACCATGGGTTGCATACGCCCGCGTGGCGGGAGCGTGTGGGAATCGAACCCACCGGAGCCGCCGATGGCGTCTCCATCGCGGTTTTGAAGACCGGCCCGGACACCAGTCCAGATCCGCCCCCGTCATGTATCACGCGGTGCACACACTACCGGGCTCGCAGGCCGGCGAGGCGACGCTGGTCAGGATCGCTCCACCGCCGCGACCGCCTCGATCTCGACCCTGACCCCCTTGGGCAGCGCGGCGACGGCCACCGTGGAGCGGGCCGGCCGGTGGTCGCCGAACGCGTCGGCGTAAACCGCGTTCATGGCGGCGAAGTCGGCCATGTCGGTGAGGAAGACGGTGGTCTTGAGCACGCGGTCGAGGCCGGAGCCCGCGGCGGCGAGAATCCCGCCCAGGTTCTGCATCACGCGCGCGGTCTGCTCGGCGACACCTCCGGGAGCCACCTCGCCGGTGGCCGGGTCGAGCGCAACCTGGCCGGCCGTGAAGACGAGTCCGTTGGCGACCATGGCCTGGCTGTACGGACCGATCGCCCTGGGCGCGCGATCGGTGGCGACCGCGCGCATCAGAAGAGGCCTTCGATCGTGCCGTCGGGCAGCACGCGGATCGACTCGGCGGCGGGCGACTTGGACAGCCCGGGCATCGTCATGATGTCCCCCGCAAGTGCCACGACGAAGCCGGCGCCGGCCGATGGGTAGACGTCCTTGATCGTGATGCGGAATCCCTTCGGCCGCCCGAGTTTCGTGGGGTCGTCGGAGAAGGAGTACTGGTTCTTGGCCATGCAGATGGGGGTCTGGCCGAGACCGATCGACTCGAGCTGCTGGATGCTCTTGTCTGCAGCGGCGGTATAGTCTACGCCGTCCGCGCCGTAAATCTCCCGGGCGATTGTCTCGATCTTTTCCTTGATCGGCAGCTTCGCGTCGTAGAGCGGCTTGAACTTCGCCTTCTTCTCCTTGAGCATGGCGAGAATATCTTCGGCGACCGCTTCCCCGCCCTCGCCGCCTTTGGCCCAGACGTCGCTCAGCGAGGCGCGCGCGCCCCAACTCCGGCAGGCGTCGAGCAGGGTGTCGATCTCTTCCTTGCTGTCGGAGGTGAACCGGTTCACCGCGACCGCCACCGGCAGGCCGAACTTCTGCACGTTCTTCACGTGCGCCTCGAGGTTCACGAGGCCGCGCTTCAGCGCCTCGACGTCCGGCGTGCCCAGGCGATCCTTCTTGACGCCGCCGTGCATCTTGAGCGCGCGGATGGTGGCCACGACCACCGCCGCCTCGGGGTTCAACCCACCAAACCGGCACTTGATGTCGAAGAACTTTTCCGCACCGAGGTCTGCGCCGAAGCCGGCCTCCGTAAGCACGATGTCGGCGAGGCCGAGTCCGAGCCGGGTGGCGACGATCGAGTTGCAGCCGTGGGCGATGTTGCCGAACGGCCCGCAGTGGACCAGCGCCGGGCCACCTTCGAGCGTCTGCACCAGATTCGGCAGGAGCGCGTCCTTGAGGAGCAGCGTCATGGCGCCCTGCGCCTTGAGATCGCCGGCGGTGACGGGCTTCCGGTCGCGGGTGAATCCGACCACGATCCGGGCAATCCGCTCCTCCAGATCGGCGATGTCGGTGGCGAGCGCCAGGATGGCCATGATTTCGCTCGCCGGGGTGATGACGAACCGGTCCTCGCGCACCGGCCCCGCGTTGACGCCGCCCAGGCTGATGACAATGGAGCGAAGCGCGCGGTCGTTCATATCGATCGTGCGCGGCCAGGTGATGCGCCGGGGGTCGATGCCGAGCGCGTTGCCCTGGTGCAGATGATTGTCGAGCATGGCGGACAGGAGATTGTTCGCCGACGTGATCGCGTGGAAGTCTCCGGTGAAGTGGAGATTGATCTCGTCCATCGGGATCACCTGCGCGTAGCCGCCGCCGGCCGCCCCCCCCTTCACGCCGAACACCGGCCCGAGCGAGGGCTCGCGGATGCAGACGATCACCTTGTGTCCGAGCCGCCGCAGCGCCTGGGCCACGCCTATCGTGACGGTGGACTTGCCCTCGCCGGCCGGGGTCGGATTGGTGCCGGTGACGAGGACGAGACGGCCGGTGGGCTTGCGCTTGGCGATAGCCTCGGGCGCGATCTTGGCCTTGTTCCGGCCATACGGCAGGATCTCGTCGGGGCCGAGCCCGACCTCGGCGGCGACGTCGGCGATGGGACGCGGCTTTGCGGCCTGCGCGATGGCGATGTCCGTGGGCACGGGGGGGGCGGCGGTCGTCACGTCAAAGGACTCCGGGGTGGAGTGTAGGGTGCAACGGCGCGACCCGGGAGCCGAACACCCGCGCCGCGTTCGCGCCGGTGGCCGCGGTGACGGCGTCGAGCTCGAGCCCGCGGACGGCTGCGATCCGCTCGGCGACGAGGCGGACGAACGCCGGTTCGTTGCGCCGCCCGCGATGCGGTACGGGCGCCAGGTACGGGCCGTCGGTCTCGATCAAGATCCGGTCAAGCGGGGTGTCACGGATCGCGTCGTCCAGGTACCAGCTCTTGAACGTGACCATCCCGCTGAACGAGACATAGTGGCCCAGACCCACCCCCGCCCGCAAGAGGCCAATGCCGCTGCTGAATGAATGGAGGATGGCGACGGTGTCCCGGTGATTGGCGAGGATGGCGGCTACGTCGGCGTCCGCCTCGCGCGCGTGAATGATGGCGGGGCGCCCCGCCTCGCGGGCGATCGCCATCTGGGCGTCGAAGACGTCGCGCTGGACGCCGCGCGGCGAGTGATCGTAATGATAGTCGAGCCCCATCTCCCCGGCGGCAACCACGGCCGGGTTCCGAAGCGCCGCGCGGAGCCACTCGGCATATTCCTCGTTCCACGCCGACGCCTCGTGCGGGTGCAGCCCCGCGGTGGCCGAAAGGCGGGGCTCGGCGGCGGCAAGCACGAGCGCGCGCTCGGCTGCCGCACGAGACTCGCCGATGGCAATGATGTGCCCGACCCCGGCCGCCCAGGCGCGCGCCAGGGCGTCAAGGCGGTCCAGATCGTATGCTGGATCTGTGAGGTGGCAGTGGGAGTCGACAAGCATACGGAGTAGTAAGGGGGTCAGGTAGGCGGTGGGGGCGGTAGAGGCGGTAAGGACTCGGCCGGCGGACTCCCTCACCGGCTCTACCGTCCCTACCGCCTGTACCGTCTCGCTAGCGCCCCGCGGGCTGTGCCTTTCGTCCCGCCGGCGTCCCTACCGCCTTCTGCCGCGTCGTCCTCGCTCCTCTCGCATCCGGGCCCGGCCAGCGCTCCTCGATGGCCATCAGCACCGGCGACGCGATATAAATCGATGAGAACGTGCCCGTGAACACGCCGAAGAACATCACCAGTGCGAAGGGGCGGATCACCTCGCCGCCGAAGATCGCCAAAGCGATGAGCGTGGAGAGCGTGGTGCCGTGGGTCAGGATGCTCCGCGGCAGCGTCTCGTTGATCGAGCGATTCAACGTATCCTTGAAGGACTCGCGCTTGTGCTTGCGCAGGTTCTCGCGTACGCGGTCGAAGATGATGATCGTGTCGTTGAGCGAGTAGCCCACCATCGCGAGCACGGCGCCGACGACGACGAGGCTCACCTCGAGGTGAAGGACCCCGATGAAGGCGATGGTCGCGATGATGTCGTGGGCCGTGGCGACCACGGCCGCGAGCCCGAATCGCCACTCGAATCGGTAGGCGAGATACGCCAGCACGGCAAAGAATGAGAGGAAGATGGCGAAGAACGCCTTCTGCCTGAGCTCGCCACCGACCTTCGGACCGACGGCTTCGGTGCGCTGGATGGAGTACGTCCCCGCGCCGAGATCGCTGTCGAGCGCCTGGTGGACGGCGTTCGCGGTCGCCTGGGTGTCGTTGGCGTCGGTGCCGGCCTTGGCCACCCGCGCGCGGATCACGTACTCGGTGGCGGTGCCGAACTGCTGGATCTCGGCACCGTGAATGCCTTGCCGGTCGAGCGCGGATCGCATGCGGGCCACGTCGACCGGTTGCTGCGTCTTGATCTGCAGCAGCGTGCCACCGGTGAACTCGATACTGTAGTTGAGACCGCGCACCAGCAAGAAAATCAGGCCCGGCAGGATGATGGCCGCCGTGACGGCGTACGCGTACCGGCGGACCCGGATGAAATCGTAATTGGCGTGGGCGAAGAAGCGCGTCATCGTCAGATGCTCAGCGTGGACATGGCGGGCCGGCGGTTGAGCCACATGAGGAAGAAGGTCCGGGTGACGAACACCGCCGTGATCATGGATGCCGCGATGCCCAGAATGAGCGTCACCGCAAAGCCCTTGACCGGCCCCGTGCCGAACTGAAAGAGGAAGAGCGCCGTGAGCACGGTACTCACGTTGGAGTCGATGATCGCGTCCATCGCGTGCTTGAACCCCTCATCCACGGCGAGCCGGATCGTCTTGCCCGCGATCAGCTCCTCGCGGATCCGTTCGAAGATGAGCACGTTGGCGTCGACCGCGATCCCGATCGAGAGCACCAGTCCCGCGAGACCCGGCAGCGTGAGCGTCGCGCCGAACGCCGCGAGCCCGCCCAACGTGAAGAGGATGTAAAGGGCGAGCGCCACTACCGCGAGCACGCCGCTCCACCGGTAGTACGCGATCATGATGAGAACGACGAGCAGGGTGCCCACCAGCCCGGCCGTGATCCCGCCGCGGATCGAGTCGGCGCCGAGGCTCGCGCCCACCTGGCGCTCCTCGACAATCTTGAGCGGAATGGGCAGCGCGCCCGCCTTGAGCGTGAGGGCCAGGTCCTGCGCCTCCTGGAGCGACTTGCCGCTCAACGTGATCTGACCGTTCCGCCCGATGCGGCTCTGGATCACCGGCGGCCGCCCCTGCACCCGGCCGTCGAGGACGATCGCCATGTAGTCGCCGATGTGCCGGGCGGTCTCTTCGCCGAACTTGCGGCCGCCGGCACGGTCGAGCTGGAAGGTGACGATCGGGCCGTTGGTGAGCGGATCGAGCTCGGCCTTGGCGTCCTCGAGGTTGGCACCGGTGATGATGCTCTTCTCGTCGAGCGCGTAGAGGTACCGGTAGGATTGCACCCCGATGCTCGTGGGCGTGCCTGCCCAGCGAAGCGTGATGCCGCGCGGGAGCTGGCGCTTGATCGCGGGCAGGTTGAGCAGACTGTCGACCCGCGGAAATGCGGTTTCTGGCACGATGTACTCGCCGGGGACCGCACTCGCTTCGATCGCGGACGCGGGTTGCACGAGCGAGCTCAATACGCCGCCGATCAGGGGCGTCGTGTCGGCCGCCGGCTTCGCGGTGTCGGCGGCCGGCTTCGAGGTATCGCTGGCCGCGCTGGCGGTATCGCCGTGGAGCAGCTGCTGGACGGCGGACGGCTGCTTGGCGCCGGCGGCATTGGCCGCGCCCTTGGCACCGCCCGTGTCGATGGACGTGACACCCAGGCCCTTGAGCGCGCGGTCCATCGCGGGCAGCGCCTTCTCGAGCGCGTGGGTCTCATCGGTGATCTTGAACTCGAGGAAAGCGCTCCGCTGCACGATTTCCTTTGCGCGGGCGGGCTCGGTTACCCCGGCCAGCTCGACCACGATGCGGTCGTCGCCCACCTTCTGGATCAGCGGCTCCGTGACGCCGAACTCGTCGATGCGCTTGCGCAACACGGTCAGCGCCAGGTCGAGGTCGCGCTTGGGATCGGACGAGACCTGCTTCGATTGGTCGAGATCGAGCGCGAGGTGCATCCCGCCTTGCAGGTCGAGGCCGCGCTTGAGCGGCACCTGCTCCCGCTCGACGTTGTGCATGGCGCCATCCGCGCCACGCACGCGAACCGTTGCGGTGCGGGGGAAGAGAAAGTAGACGCACAGCCCGACAAGTAGGGCGATAATGATCAGGCGGTTCCGGATGTTCGTGGGCATCGTCTGCTCAGCAACTCACGCGTGCATGACGCGGCTAAGGTCCGGCGGCCCGGCGGCGAGGATCGCCTCGGCCCGCGCGCGATCGCGCTCCAACTGGTCCTGCAACTGCTGGACGCCGGCAAAGCGCCGAACGTCGCGGAGCCGCTCCACCCATTCGATGCGCACCCACTCGCCGTAGAGGTCGCAATCGAAGCCGAACAGATGGGCCTCGATCGACCGCCGCGCATCCTCGAAGGTGGGCTTGGGCCCCTGGTTCATCATTCCCCCGGCGCGTCCGCCGCGCCACTCCACCCAGACCGCGTACACGCCGTCCGGCGGAAGCAGCTTTTCGCGCGGCACGCCGTCGAGATTGATGGTCGGCACGCCGAGTAGCCGACCGCGCCGCTCTCCCGCACCCACGCGCCCGCTCACGGTGTACGGCCGGCCGAGCAGGCGCGCCGCGGTCCGGAGATCACCGCCCGCGATCGCGCGGCGGATCCGGCCGCTCGACACCGGCTCCCCGCCGGCATCGATCGGCGGCACCACGTCGACCGCGAAGTCCAGCTCGCTCCCGAGCCGGCGCAGCGTCTCGACGTCGCCGCTGCGGCCCCGGCCGAACCCGTGGTCGTAGCCGAACACCAGCTCGCGCATCCCACAGCGGGCGAGCAGCACCTCGCGGACGAACTCCTCGGGCGAGAGCCCCGCGAGCCGCCGGTCGAACCGCAGGAAGAGCGCGGTGTCGAGCGGAAGCTGGGCGAGAATCTCGCGCCGTTCCGGCCCGCTCGTAAGCAGCGGCGGCGCGGCCTGCGGGTTGATCACCGCGAGCGGATGCGGCTCAAAGGTGACCAGCACGCTTTTCCGCTTCCCGGCCCCGGCCCGCCGCGCCACCTCGGCCAGCACCGCCTGGTGCCCGAGATGCACACCATCGAACGAGCCAACGGTGACCACGGCGCCGCCGGCATCGGGTGAAATCGCCCCGCTCACGACGCCGCCGGCCGGCTCATGCGTCCTCCAGCACGACGCTCGGCCGGAGCCAGCCTCCCTCCTCGCGCGCCACGGCAACCACCTCGCCATCGGCGACCAGCAGCACGGCGGGACTGGCGCCCGCGACGATCGTGTTCTGCCCGGCCGCCGCGCGATCGGCCGGCATCGGCACCGCGCGCCCGTGCCGCACTCCTGCCCGCGCGGCGTCATCCAGCTCGACCGCCGGCAGGTCGGACAGCACGTGCCGGAGCGGGACCGGCAACGTCTCGCGCGTGAGCGCGTCGAGCGGCACGGCCTCCTCCACCCGCAGACGGCCGATCGCCTCGCGGCGAAGCTCCGACAGGTGCGCGCCGACGCCCAGCGCGTCGCCCAGGTCGCGCGCCAGCGCCCGAACGTAGGTGCCGGCGCTCACCACCGTCCGAAACGTCACCGCATCGCGGTGCCACTCGACCAGCTCGATCCGGTGCACCGTCACGGCCGTCTCCCGCAACTCCACCCGTTTGCCCGCGCGCGCCAGCCGATAGCTTCGGGTGCCGGCGACGTGCTTGGCCGAATACGCCGGCGGCCGCTGGCGCTGCGGGCCGCTCAAGGCAGCGAGCGCCGCGCGCACCCGGGATTCGTCCACCGCCACGGCCTCGCCGTCCGCCGCCCCATGCCCACCGTCCGCGCCCCCGATCGGCGTGCCGGTCGCATCGTCGGTATCGGTCCGCACGCCGAGACGCGCGGTGGCGAGATAGGTCTTCGACGCCGCCTCCACGAAGCGCGCCAACCGCGTGGCCCGGCCGAGCAGCACCACCATGAGCCCGCTGGCGAAGGGATCCAGCGTGCCGGTGTGGCCCACCGCGCGGAGCCCGAAGATCCGGCGCACCCGGCGCACGACATCATGCGAGGTGGGGCCACCGGGCTTGTCGATGAGCAGCGCGCCGATCAGTCGGGCGACTCCCGCCGGAGGCCGTCGAGCAGCGCGTTGATGCGCGCGGCGTGCGCGAGTCCCTCGTCCAGCTCGAAATGCAGCTCCGGCACCGCCCGAGTGGTCAGCGCGCGGGCGACCTTGGTCCGGAGGAAGCCTGCCGCGCTCATGAGGCCCTCGAGCGCCCGGGTCCGCGCTGCTTCATCGCCCGGAACCGCCACCAGCACGCGGGCGTGGGACAGGTCGCCGCTTACCCGCACCGCCGTGACCGTGACGAACCCGACGCGCGGGTCGCGCACCTCGCGGGCGAGCGCGTCGGCCACGACTTGCCGCACCGTTTCGCCCACCTGCTCGGGGCGCCGGGAGGACTTCATGCTCGAGCTCCCGCGGCGCCCATCATCGAAACGCCGTCGCCGTGTCGATGATCCGCACGCCGTCGGCCCCCTCCACAAGTCGGTCGGCCGAGCGAAGGGTTTCCTCGACCACCGCACGGGCGCTGCCGACCGCCGCGCAGGCAATTTCCGCCCGCTGCCAGAGATCCTGATGACCGGTCTCGGCCACCGACAGGTTGCACGACCGCCGGAGCGACGCCGTGAGCGGCTTGAGCACGCTCCGCTTGTCCTTGAGCGACTGGCACCCCTCGAGATGCAACTCCCACGTGCGCACGGCCACGACCACGCTAGACCGCTCCTGCCCCCGCGGGCTGCAGGGTCCGCTTCACCTCTTCCATCCGGAAGGATTCGATCCGGTCGCCGACCTTGAGGTCGTTGAAGTTCTCGATGCCGATGCCGCACTCGAGTCCCTCCTTCACCTCGCGCACGTCGTCCTTGAAGCGCTTGAGGCTGGAGAGCGCGCCGGTGTACGCCACGGCGCCGTCCCGCGTCACCCGCGCCCGCGCGCCGCGCTGGATGGTGCCGCTCCGCACCGTGCAGCCCGCGATGGTGCCCACTTTGCTCACCTTGAAGAGCTGGAGCACCTCGGCCTCGCCGAGCACGATTTCGCGCTCCTCGGGCTTGAGCAGCCCCTCGAGCGCGCTGCGTACATCGGCCACCGCCTCGTAGATGATGCGGTAGGTCCGGATGTCCACCTGCTCCCGCTCGGCCGCGGCGCGGGCGTTGGAGTCGGGACGCACGTGGAAGCCCAGGACGATGGCGTTCGATGCCTTGGCGAGCAGCACGTCGCTTTCGGTAATGGCGCCGACGCCGCGGTGCACCACGTCCACCCGCACCTCGCTGGTGCTGAGCTGCGCCAGCGCGTCGGCCAGCGCCTCCGCCGGGCCGCCCTGGTCCGCCTTGATGATGATGCGGAGCTGGCTCACGGCACCTTCCTGCAACGCGCGGCTGAAGTCCTCCAGCGTACCGCCGCGCGCGCTGCGCCGATTCTGCGCTTCGCGCTCGAGCCGCTGGCGCTTCTGCGCGATTTCGCGGGCCTCCACCGCATCGGTGACGACGCCGAAGATGTCGCCCGCGGCGGGCACGCCCTCGAAGCCGAGGATCTGCACCGGGATCGACGGGCCCGCGTCCTTCACCGTCCGGGCGCGCTCGTCGAAGAGCGCGCGGACGCGCCCGGAGAACTTGCCGCAGATGAAGTTGTCGCCGCCGTGGAGCGTGCCGCGCTGGACGAGCACCGTGGCGAGCGGGCCCTTGCCCGGGTCGAGCGTCGCCTCGAGCACGGTGCCGTGCGCCGGCGCGTTCGGGTTGGCCTTGAGGTCGAGCAACTCGGCCTGGAGGAGCACCTGTTCCAGCAGCTGGTCCACGCCGGTGCCCTTCTTGGCCGAGATCGCGGCCGAGAGCACGGTGCCACCGAACTCTTCGAGCACCACGTTGTGCTGGAGCAGGTCGCGCTTCACCTTGTCGACGTCTGCCGTGGGCAGATCGATCTTGTTGATGGCGACGATCATCGGCACGCCGGCATTGCGGGCGTGGCTGATCGCTTCGACCGTCTGCGGCATGACCTGGTCGTCGGCCGCGACGACGAGCACGACGATGTCCGTCACCTGGGCGCCGCGGGCGCGCATGGCGGTGAACGCCTGGTGGCCCGGGGTGTCGAGGAACGTGATCTCCTTGTCGCCGCCCAGCGTCACGTGGTAGGCGCCGATGTGCTGGGTGATGCCGCCCGACTCACCGGCCACCACGTTGGTCTTTCGGACGTAGTCGAGCAGCGACGTCTTGCCGTGGTCCACGTGGCCCATGATCGTAACCACCGGGGGCCGCGGCAGCAGATCGGCGGCGTCTTCCGGCTCGGCGGACTCGACCGCGGCCGCGTATTCGTCTTCGCGCACAGCCTGGAAGCCGAACTCGGAGGCGATCAGCTCGATCTGATCGAAGTCGAGCCGCTGGTTCACCGTGACCATCATGCCCAGCTCCTTGAAGGCGAACTGGACGATCTGGGTGGCCGGCACCTTCATGGCCGCGGCCAGCTCGGACACCGAGATGAACTCGTTCACCCGGATCCGGGTCCTTTCCTTTTCCCGCTCCTCGGCCATCCGGCCGGCCAACTGCTCGCGGTACGAGGGCTCGTCGGAGCGGCGTGCACCCTTCCGCGCTGCGCCGCCCTTCATAGTCTGCATCGTCCGCATGATGTTGGCCTGCACCGCTTCCTGATCTACCGACGAGTGCTTGCCCTTCTTGCCCTTCTTGCGGGCGCCCCCCTTCTGGGCGTCGGGGCCGAAATTGCGGGTGGGCGCGGCCGGGCGCTCTCCCGGACGCGCGGGCGCTCCGGGGCCGCCGCTGCTGAATACCGGCTTGGGACGGGATGGTGGGCCGCCGGCGCGCGGGGGCGCGCCAGCCGAGGGGGCCGGACGCTGAATCCGTGGCGGGATGAACGGCGTGCGCTGAGGCCGACCGGGTGAGGTAGACAGCACTGGCTCCGCGGTCGAGGCTGTGGGCGCAGCTCCCGCAGCGGCAGACTCATCATCGAGGTCCGCGGGCAGCGGTGGGAGATCCTTGAACAGGGCGCGCGCGCGCTCCTCGAGCGTCTGGCTCTGTGCCGGCTCCTGTTCGGCGCGCGAGCCGGGCAACTCGAATTCGAGCAGCGGCTTCTGCTCCTGCTCCGCGGCGGCACGGTCGGCCTCGGCCTGGGCCTCGACCTGGGCTACTTCGGCGGCGGTGCGGCGCCGCTTGGCGGGGCGCGCCTCGGCCGGCGCCGGCGCCGGCTCGGGCACCTTGACGGCCTTCCGGCGACCCCGCCTGGGCGCGGACCCCTCGGCGTTCTTGCGCTTCTCCCGCTCCCAGCGCACCCGCACCGCCGACACCTGGTCGGTCTCGAGCGGCGACAGATGGCTGCGCACGACGATGTTCATGTCCTTCAGCAGCCCGAGCAATTGCTCGGGTGGGACACCGAACTCCGTCGCCAGATCATGTACTCTCGTCTTGACCACTCAATCCTCCGTCACTGTCGCTCCGGCCGCTCACGCGCCGGTTCCCGTACCACCGCCCTCGGGCCGCGCGCCCCCGGCCGCCCCGGCCCCTTGCCCGGCGGCGCCGATCGCACGATGCCGCCGGCCAACCCGCGATCGCGCACCCCGACCACCATCACCGGCGGCCGCCCGAGCCGCGCGCCGATCGCCGCCGCGTCGGGGCCCGCCACGAGCGGCACTCTTCTCGCCGCCGCGAGACGGACGACCTTGTCCACCGCGCGCTCGCTCGCGTCGGACGCCACGACCACGCAGCTCAACTCGTCGGCCTGCAACTCCCGCCGCACCGCGTCCACCCCGATCACCACCAGCCGTCCTCGAGCGCCGAGGCCGATGAGGCCCAGTAGATCGCTCACGCCCGGGGCCGGGCCTCCTCGGCGCCGTCCTCGTCCGTCAGCTCGGCGAGGAAGGTCATGAGCTGCTCGGCCGCCTCGGGCGTCATGCCGGGAATCTTGGTCACGTCGTCGCGATCGAGGTCGAGCACGTCGTTGAGCGTGCGGTACCCCGCGCCGTTCAGGATCGCGATGAGCTCCGGCGAAAGCCCCTTGAGCTCGGTGAGCGGCACCTGCGAGACCATCTCATCTTCCGGCGGGAGCGGGGCGAATAGCGGCCCCTCGCCGCCGCGCTCGAGCCACTCGCGGCTGGAGTAGAGATCGATTTTCCAGCCGGTGAGCTCGGAGGCGAGCCGCACGTTCTGCCCGTTGCGGCCGATGGCGAGCGAGAGCTGATCTTCGTCCACCACCGCCTGGATGGTCTTGCTCTCCGGATCGGAGAAGACTTTCGCCACACGGGCCGGCGCGAGCGCCAGCCGGGCGAACCGCTCGGGGTCCGGCGACCAGGGCACGATGTCGATCCGCTCGCCGCCCAGCTCGTTTACCACCGCCTGCACCCGCGAGCCCTTGAGCCCGACGCAGGCGCCGACGGGATCGATGGCGTCGTCGCGCGAGATCACGGCCACCTTGGTGCGGCTCCCCACCTCGCGCGCGATGGCGCGGATGTCGACGATCTGCTGCTGGATCTCGGGCACTTCGAGCTTGAAGAGCGCCTTCACGAAGAGCGGGTCGCCGCGGGAGAGAATGAGCCGGGGACCCTTCGGCGTCTCCTCGAGCCGCTTGAGCACCGAGCGCACCGTGTCGCCCTGGTGGAAGTGCTCGCGGTGGTTCTGCTCGCGGTAGGGGATGATCGCCTCTGCCTCGCGGAACTTGTTCAGCATGACGACCAGCTTGCCGCGCTCGATCTGCTGGATCTCACCCGAGAGCAGCTCGCCCACCTTGCCGGCGAACTCCTCGCGGATGCGGGTCCGCTCTCCCTCGCGCACCCGCTGGATGATGCGCTGCTTGGCGGCCTGCACCGCAAGGCGGCCGAACTCGGCGAAGGAGATCTCCTCCTCCAGCATGTCGCCCACCTCGAAGTCCGGATCCTCGAATTGCGCGTCTTCCAGCGTGATCTGATAGCTCGGGTCCTCCACCGCCTCCACCACCTGGCGCAGGCGAACGATCCGGATGGTGCCCTGCATCTCGTCCACACTGAGCTCGAACTTGACATTCGGCCCGAACTTGCGGACGAGGGCCGCCTGGATCCCGTCGCGCAGCAGCTCGAGCAGGTCGGAGCGTTCCAGTTGTTTTGTCGTCGTCAGCTCGCGAAACGCGGCCAACATCTCAGCCGAACTCGACATCCCCAGACTCCGGAAGAGGGGCGCTTACGCCCCGGGCCGGCGCGGCGGCGCACCCTTGCGCCCGCGCTTCAGAAATGCATCCCAGTCCGCCATCAGGCGCGCCTCGCCGATCTCGGCGAACGGCACCACCTGCTCGGCGCCGCCGGGTGGACGGAGCACGACGTGCTCGTCGTCCGGCACCGCCACGATCTCGACTTCGCGCCGGCCGCTCCAGCCCGCCGCCCGCACCCGAGCACGGTGGCCCACGTAGCGGCGCCAGTGCTCGGGCCAGCGGAGCGGCCGTTCGATGCCCGGGGAGGAGACCTCCAGCACGTACCGGGGACCGACCAGAGCTCTGGATTCCAGGAAGCGCTCGAGCGTGCGGCTGATCGTGGCGCAGTCCTCCGCCGTGACACCATGGCCGGGACCGCTGTCCGGACGATCAACGCGAAGCTGCAGGATGGGGCGCTCCAGCGTACCGGTGCGGCGCAGGTCGGCGAGCTCGAAGCCCAGGCCGGCGAGCTGCTCGCGGATCGGATTGAGGAGCGCGTCGAGCGACATCGCGTCAATGAAAAAAAATGTGGGGGAACTCCCCCACATCGTCACTCGGCCCAACGAGAAACGGTCCAGCGATGGATGCCCGTTGCCAGCTCGGCGGGGGCGTCCGGGACAGCAGCCAAATATTAGTGGCGGTCTGGCAATACGTCAATGCGCTTCGCGGCCAGGAGACGTGCCGGTGCCCCAATCCGGCCGGCCGAGATAGGCCACCATGCGGCCATCCGTGCCGCCGCTCGCCCGGTGGCTGAAGAAGGTGGGCCGGTCGTGGGCCGAGCACCAGGCAGATCGGGTGATGTTTACGAGCCCGAGCGCGCGGCCCCGTGCCGCGAGGTGGCTGCGGAGGTCGAGGTGCCAGGGACCCCTGCCCTCGGCCGGCACGCCGCACGCCGCCATCACCTCCGCGCCGACCTCGTAGCAGTCGCCGCAGATGCCGACGCCGCAATGCATGGCGAGTTCGGCCGGAGGAACGCCCACCTTGCGCGCAAGCGCCCTGATCCCCCGCTCGAGAATGCCCGCCGCCGTGCCTCGCCACCCCGCGTGCAGCAGGGCGACGGCGCCCTCACGCGGCGCCGTGAGGTAGATGGGGATGCAGTCGGCCGCCGTCACGAGAAGCAGCACGCCGGGGCGCGATGTGACGTGCCCGTCCACCCCGTCGAGCACCACCCATCCGGCGGTCTCCCCATGGCGGGCGAGCCTCGCGCCGTGCGCCTGGTGCGCCATGACGTGCGCATGGAACCCGGGCTCGGCCTGGCGGAACTCGCGCCAGCGGGTCATCACATCGGCCACCGGGGCGCGGGTCCAGAGACCGAGATCGAAGTCGCCCTCCTCGCCGCCGCCGGTGCCGCGTCCTGTTATGCCGGCGACGACACCGTAGCGCTTGCGCCACCCGGGAATCTCGAACCGGGGTACCGGGCCCGCCACCGGCGCCTCCCGCACCGTGGCATCGTCAGTCATCCATACGCTCGATCGCGGCGCCCAGATCGTTCAGGCGCTCGTCGATCCGCTCGTACCCCCGCTCGATTTGGCCCACGTTATGGATGGTGCTAGTGCCCTCGGCGGCGAGCGCCGCGAGCAGCATCGCCATGCCGGCGCGGATGTCGGGCGAGTCCACCACGCCGCCCTTGAGCGGGGCGCGCCCCGAGATCACCGCGCGGTGCGGATCGCAGAGCACGATCCGCGCGCCCATGCCGATCAGCTTGTCCACGAAGAAGAGGCGGGACTCGAACATCTTCTCGAAGATGAGCACCATGCCGTCGCACTGTGTGGCGGTGACGATCGTGGTGGACATCATGTCGGCCGGGAACGCGGGCCAGGGGCCGTCTTCGAGCTTGGGCACATGGCCGCCCAGATCCGGGCGCACCCGCCGCTCCTGGTTCGCGTCCACGATGAGCCGGGTGCCATCGATTCGGGGTCGGATGCCCAGCCGGTCGAAGCCGAGGAGCGTGCTGCGGAGATCTTCGGGGCGAACCGGATCGATAGTGATGTCGCCGTTGGTCACGGCGGCGAGCCCGATGAAGCTCCCGATCTCGATGTGATCCGGCCCGATGACGTAGGGCGCGGCCGTGCCGTGCAGCGGGCGACCGCCCTCGATGGTGTACGCGTTCGAGCCGATGCCATCAATCGACGCGCCGATCGCCGCCAGGAAGCGGGCCAGGTCCTGGACGTGGGGCTCCGAGGCGGCATTCCGCAGCACCGTGCGGCCGCGCGCCGCCGCCGCCGCCATGAGCGCGTTCTCCGTCCCTGTGACGCTTGGCTCATCCAGAAAGATGTCGGCACCGCGCAGCGAGCGCGCTTCCAGCTCGTAGCACTCGCCCATGGTGACGGATGCGCCGAGGTGCTCGAGCGCCAGAAAGTGGGTGTCCACTCGCCGGCGGCCGATCACGTCGCCGCCGGGCGGCGGCAGCATCACCTTCCCAAACCGCGCGAGCAGCGGGCCCGCGAGCAGGATCGATGCGCGTATGTGCGCCGAAAGCTTGGGATCGAGGGCTTTGAGGCGCGCGGCCGCGGGATCGAGGCGAACGGCGTGGGGTCCGGTCCACTCGACGGCGCAGCCCAGGTCGGCCAGGAGCGCCAGCATCGTCTGCACGTCCCGGATCCGTGGCACGTTGTCCAGCTCGACCGGGCCGCCGGCGAGAAGCGAGGCGGCGAGGATCGGGAGGGCCGCGTTCTTGTTGCCCGCCGGCCGGATCGTCCCGTGCAACGGCCGCCGACCATGGACGCGAAATTGTGGAGGCATGGCGAAACGTCACTCCTGCCCCCGGGGGCGTCAAGCGGAGATGGCACGCAGCGCGTTATGTTGTCTGGAACGCACGGGAGGGAGAACATATGGCGATGCACGGGCTCTGGCAGGTTGCGGCGGCGATGCCGGGCTGGGTTGGTCCGATGGTAGCAATCTCGCTGGCGGTGGTGGCGCTGGCGTTCCTCGCGATCGCGTTCGGCGTGCTCGTCCTTCTGGCCAAAGTCGCGGGCCCCATTCGCCGCGCAAGCACGGTGGTGGATGGCGTGCAGGACGACGTGAGCCGGACGCTCACCGGCGTGCGTCGGCTCACCGAGCAAGGTCAAGACCTGCTGCTGCTGGTGCGACAGGAGGCGGGCGCCTTTGCACAGACGGGCAAGCGGCTCCGGCGGCAGGTGACGCGCGGCGCCGACCGGCTGCAGGAGCGAATGGAGGAGCTGGAGGCGCTGTATGAGGTGGTACACGACGAAGTAGAAGACACCGCCCTCGACGTCGCGGCGACGCTCCGCTCCATCCGCCGCGGCAACGGCGTGCTGGGCCGGGTGCGCCGGCTGATGGTCGCCGGCCGGCGATGAAGCTCGCCCGCTTCGCGCTGGCGCTCGGCGTCGTCGGAGTCGCGTGCCTGGTGCTGCCGCCCGCGGCTCATGCATGGACGCCGGGCACGCACATCTACCTCGGCGAGTCGATCCTCGCCAACCTCACCCAGCTCCCTTCCCCCATCGCCGCCCTGCTCAGCTCCTTTCCCTACGACTTTCTCTACGGGAGCATCGCCGCGGACTCGTCGATCGCCAAGCGCTACGCGCCGGTGGGGCGGCACTCGCATTTCTGGCACGTGGGCCAGGAGATCTATGACCTGGCCCCCACCGAATCGCTCAGGGCGTTCGGGCTCGGCTATCTCGCGCATCTCGCCGCCGATACCGTCGCCCATAACTACTTCGTGCCGCGGCAACTGATGCTCACGAGCAGCACGGCATCGTTCGGTCACTCGTACTGGGAGACCCGCGTCGAGGTGCACCTGGGCGACGCGTACGCGCGGACGGCACGCGACGTAATCATCCGGGACCATGGGCGCGCCGACGCGCACCTCGATCGGATCATCGCGCCCACGATCTTCAGCGTGCGGACCAACCGGCGACTCTTCCGCGGCATGGTGCGGCTCACCGACACCGATAGCTGGCAGCGCGCCGCGCGGACGGCGCGCGAGGTGAGCCGCTGGGACCTGAGCGACACCGACGTCGAGCGGCATCTCGCGCTGGCCTACGATCTCGTGATTGGCGTGTTGGCCGATGCGAACGCGGAGGCGAGGCACCTCGACCCGTCGGGCGAAGTGCCGCTCGCCACCGCCAAGGCCCACCGCCGGCGCGCGCTCCGCGAGTGGGGGCGGCGCGACCGGGAACGGCTCGCCGAGTTGGCGGAGGAGCAGTTCGGGCTGCCCGCGCGCGCGCTGGTGCACTGGCCCACTCGGTCCGAGCGGCTGGCGTGGCGCGAGCCCGGCGGACGACTTCCCCCTGATAAGTTGCTCGCGGCTTCGGACGAGTGAGCGCGCGGCAGAGGCGCGCAGAGGTATTCCCCCGTGTCCGCGCATTCGCGTGGGTGATCGGGCTCGCAGCCGCCGGGCGCTCGCCCGCGGCGCAGTCGCCCGCGGCGCAGTCGCTCGCGGCGCAGTCGCCCGCGGCACCGGAGGCCGACGAGTCGGTCGGGGGGAGCGCACTCGAGATCACCAGCGAGCCCGCGCACCTTGTCCGCGGCTCGCTAGGCCGCCTGCTCGTGCACCCGGCACCGGGCGCTGCGCACATCGACTCGCTCACCGCCATGGCGGCCGGCGAGCCGCTCCACTTCGAGCGCCGGCGGGACGGATCGTTCGCGGCGCTCGTGGCCGCTCCAATCGACGACACGGACTCCGCGAGCGCCGCCCTCGAAGTGACACTCGTCGCGCATCGCCACAGGGCCGGGGCCGCCACCGCATCATCCGCCGACACCACGGTGCTGGCGCTCACCCTGCGCGACGGCAACTACCGGCGTGAGCGGCTCACCGTCGCCCCGCAATTCGCCCGGCCCGACAGTGCGGCTGCCGCGCGCGTGGCCGACGAGGTGGCCGAGGCGCATGCGCTTGGGCGGAATGCGCACCAGACGCCCCGGCTCTGGCAGCGACGGTTCGCGGCGCCGCGCCCTGGGCGCGTCACCAGCCGGTTCGGCACGGCGCGCGAGCTCAACGGCGACGTGCTGACGCGCCACATGGGCGCCGACTTCGCCGGCAAGGTGGGCGCGCCGGTGCGCGCGGCGAACGACGGCGTCGTCGCCCTGGTGGCGAAGCTCTACCTGGCGGGGAATGCCGTGTACATCGATCACGGCGGCGGGCTCACGACCGGCTACTTCCACCTGAGCCGCGCCGAGGTTGCCGCGGGCGACACGGTGCGGCGGGGTCAGATCATCGGGCGCGTCGGCCGGAGCGGGCGCGCTACCGGTCCGCACCTCCACTGGATTGCGCGCTATGGTGAGATCAACGTCGATCCGATGAGCCTGCTCCGGCTGCCGCCCGAACCGTAGCTCAGCGTTCCTGGAGCTTACGCGCCAGCACGGGCTGGACACCCTTCGGATCGGCCTTGCCCTGACTCCGCTTCATGACCTGTCCCACGAAGAAACCCATCAGCTTGTCTTCGCCGGAGCGGAAGCGCTGCACCTCGGCCGGGTGGGCGCTCAGTACCTCGTCCACCAGCCTCCCGAGCGCATCCTGATCGCGTAACTGGACGAGGCCCATGCGCTCGGCCACGGCCCGCGCGTCCGCCGCGGGGTCGGCGGCAAGTTCGGGGAAGATTTTCCTCGCCGCCTGGCCGCTCACAGTGCCTTCGGTCTCCAGCCGGATGAGGGCGACGAGCCGCGCGGGCGCCACGGCGAACTGTCCGCTCTCGTTGTAGCCCGCAATCACGTCGCCCAGCACCCAGCGGACCGCGTCCTTCGGCTCGGCGCCGGCGGCGACGACGGCTTCGAAGTAATCGGCGATGGGGCGCTCGGCGGCGAGCTGGCCCGCGTGATACGGCGAGACCGCGTACGCCGAGACGAGGCGCGCGCGCTTGGTCTCCGGCAGCTCGGGTAGCTCGGCCTCGCGATCGGCGATCCAGGCGGGCACGAGCACCAGCGGCGGCAAGTCGGGATCGGGAAAGTAGCGGTAGTCGTGGCTCTCTTCCTTCGAGCGCATGAGCTTTACCTGCCCCGACGCCGCGTTGAAGAGGAGCGTGCTCTGCACCACGCGCTCGCCGCGGTCCATGAGTGCCATCTGGCGGTCGCGCTCCGCCTCGAGCGCGCGCTCCACGTTGGCGAAGCTGTTCAGGTTCTTGAGCTCGCACTTGACGCCGAGCGCGGCGCTCCCCGGCCGCCGGATGGAGATGTTGGCGTCCACCCGGAGACTTCCCTCTTCCATATTGCAGTCGCTCACTCCGGTGTAGAGCAGGATCTGGCGCAGCATTCGGAGATACTCCCGCGCCTCCGCTGGGCTCCGGAGGTCGGGCTCGCTCACGATTTCGACGAGCGGCGTGCCCGCGCGGTTCAGGTCCACGGCGGTTTTTCCGGAGATCCGGTCGTGCAGCAGCTTGCCCGCATCCTCCTCCACGTGCAGCCGGGTGACGCCGCACACGATGCGGCCGCGCTCCGGCGATTCGAGCGCCACCGCGCCGCGCGTGGCGAGCGGGACGTCGAACTGCGAGATCTGGTAGCCCTTGGGGAGGTCGGGATAGAAGTAGTTTTTCCGCGCAAACACGCTCGCCTCGTGCACGGTGCAGCCCAGAGCGAGCGCCGCCCGCGCGGCGAGGCGGACGGCTTCGGCGTTCGGCACCGGGAGCGCGCCCGGCAGGCCGAGGCAGATCGGGCAGACGTTGGTGTTGGGCCGATCGCCGAAGCGGTTGGCGCAGCCGCAGAACATTTTACTCCGGGTGAGAAGCTGGACGTGCACCTCGAGGCCGATCACCACCTCCCACGCCATCAGCGCACCTCCGCCGTGCCGTCGAGCACCCGCTCGAGCGTCATCGCGACGCTCAGCAGCGCCGCGTCGGCAAATGGCGGCGCGATGAGCTGCCCGCCGATCGGGAGCCCCGCATCCCGACCAACCGGAAGGCTCAACGCCGGCAGGCCTACAAGGCTGATCCCGCAGACGAACACGTCGGCCAGGTACATCTGGACCGGATCGTCGACCTTCTCACCGGCGCGGAACGCGGTGGTGGGCGTCGTGGGCGTGAGCAGGAAGTGCACGCCGCCGGGCGCGAAGGCGCGCTCGAAGTCCCGGGCCAGGAGCGCCCGCACCTGCTGCGCCTTGCGATAGTAGGCGTCATAGTAGCCCGCGCTCAGCACGTAGGTGCCGGTGAGGATGCGGCGCTTCACCTCCGCGCCGAAGCCCTCGCCGCGGGTGGCGCGGTAGAGCGCGCGGAGGTCGCCTTCCGGCCCGACGCGGCGCCGGCCGTAGCGCACGCCGTCGTAGCGCGCGAGGTTCGCCGCCGCCTCGGCGGGGTTGATGATGTAGTAGGTCGGCACCGTGTACGGCGAATGTGGCAGCGACACCTCCACCAGCTCGGCGCCCAGCTCCCGGAGGGCCCGTTCGGCGCGCTCGATGCCCGCGCGCACGCCGGGGTCGAGATCGGCGGGGAAATACTCGCGCGGGAGGCCGACCCGCACGCCGCGCAGATCCGCCCGCGGTGAGGGCATCGGCATCGGCGGCCGGTCGACGGTGGTGGCGTCGAGCGGATCGGGGCCGCTCATGACGCTCAGCACCCGCGCCGCGTCCGCCACCGTGCGGCCGAACACCGAAATGCAGTCGAGCGAGGAGCCGAACGCCACGAGCCCCCAGCGGCTCACACGGCCGTAGCTCGGCTTGACGCCGACCACGCCGCAGAAACTGGCCGGCTGGCGCACGGAGCCGCCGGTCTCCGATCCAAGGGCCGCGGCGACGGCGCCCGCCGCCACGAGCGCGGCCGAGCCGCCGGAGGAGCCACCCGGCACGCGCGCCGGGTCGAGCGGATGGCGCACGCGCCCGAATGCCGAATGCTCGGTGGATGAGCCCATCGCGAACTCGTCCATGTTGCTCTTGCACGCCACCATGGCGCCCGCCGCGCGCAGTCGCTCGACGACGGTGGCGTTGTAGGGCGAGACGTAGCCTTCGAGGATGCGCGAGGCGCAGGTGGTGGGCTGCTCGGTGGTGGCGATGTTGTCCTTCAGCGCGAGTGGCACCGCGGCGAGCGGCCCCGGCGCCGGCATTGCATCTACCCGTCGCGCCTCGGCGTCCAGCAGCTCGTCCGACCAGTGAAGCGTGGCATTGAGCGGGCGCGCCTCGCGAAGCTTTCGCGCGACCTCGCGCGCGACGTCCGTAGCGCGTGGCGCGGCCGGCGCGCCGGTCACGACCCCTCCATCGCGCCCATGCGGGGTACGATGAAGAAGCCGTCGACGAACTCCGGGGCCATGGCGGCGGGCGGGCGCGCGAGCGGCACCGGATTCACCTCGTCGGCGCGAAGGCGCACCTCCGCCGGGCCGGCGAGGTACGGCGCCGCATGGTCGGTGGCCGGCACCTCGCCCAGGCGCGCGACGTAGTCCACGATCTCGCCGAGCTGCGAAACGAGCCGCGGCACGTCGGGCTCGGGCACTGCAAGCTCGGCCAACCGGGCCACGTGGAGCAGATCGTCGCGTGTGATCGTCACGCGCTTTCCCATTCGCGCTCGAGGCCGGCGTAGGCGACGAGCAGTTGCTTCACGCCGACCTCCGGGTCATCAAACGCGACTTCGACCTTGAGGTTCTTCCCGCCGCCCGAGAGCCCCCGGATGGTGCCGCTGCCGAAGCGGCGGTGGCGCACGCGCTCGCCCTTCACGTACCGCGGCGTGTCCTGCGAGGCCTCCTCCGCGGCGGCCTCGGCCGGCGCAATGTCGCCGGCGCGGGCACGAAACGCCGCCGTGCCGCCCGACGCCGCCGAGCGCGCCCCCCGCCCGCGAAGGCCGACATCCCAGCCCGGCGCCCAAAGCGCGTTGGTGCGCCGCTCGTCCACGATGGCGGGCGGGAGCGCGCGCAGGAACGACGACGGCACACCGGGCCTGAGCTCGCCTCCGCGGCGCCGGGCGCGGGCCCAGGTGAGATAGAGCTTGTCCTTGGCGCGGGTTAGTCCCACGTAGCAGAGCCGGCGTTCCTCCTCCATTCCATCCGGCTCCTCGGCCGCGCGCGCAAGCGGAAAGAGACCGTGCTCCAACCCGGCCAGCACCACGACGGGCCACTCGAGGCCCTTGGCCGTATGCAGCGTCATGAGAGTGATGCCGTCGGCCGCGCCGGTGATCTTGTCCGGCGCGCTCACCAGTGCCGCTTCCGCAAGAAAGCGCTCGAGGGGAGTGGCGTCCACGTCTGCATCCGCCGTGACGACCTCCGACCACTCCGCCGCGCTCGCGATGAGCTCACGCACGTTCTCCCACCGCTCGGCACCCTCGGGTCCCTCGGCCAGCAGCACGGTCTCGTAGTCGAGCGCCGCGATGAGCTGCTCCAGCAGCGCCGCGGGGGCGAGCCCGGCAAACCGTGCGGCGAGCGTATCGATCAGCTCGGCAAACCGGCGGAGGGCGTCGCGCGCGTTGGGCCGGAGATCGGACACGCGGTCGGCGATGCGCGCGGTCTCGAGCAGCGGCCGGCCCCACTGCGCCGCGGCGCTCGCCACCGTCGCGGTGCTGGTGTCGCCGATGCCGCGCTTGGGCACGGCGACGGCACGCAGAAAGGCCTCGTCGTCCGCCGGATTCGCGATGAGCCGGAGATAGGCGAGCAGGTCCTTCACCTCGCGCCGCTCGTAGAAGCTGATTGCGCCGATCAGCCGGTACGGCACGCCCGCGCGCCGGAAGGCGTCCTCGAACGCGCGGCTCTGCGCGTTGGTGCGGTAGAGCACGGCCATCTCGCGGTAGCCGTGCTCGCCGGCGGCGGCGCGGCGCTCCAGCTCGCGCACGATCCACTCGGCCTCGTCGCGCTCGTCGGCGGCGGCCACGAGCGTCACGGCGTCGCCCCCGGCGCGCCGGGTCCGGAGCGTCTTGCCGATGCGCCCGCTGTTTTCGGCGATGACGCCGTTTGCCGCGTCGAGGATCACCTGCGTGGAGCGGTAGTTCTCTTCCAGCCGCACGAGGCGCGCGCTCGGAAAGTCCCGCTCGAATTCGCGCATGTTGCGCACCTCCGCGCCCCGCCAACCATAGATCGACTGGTCGTCGTCTCCCACCACGAACACGTTGCCGTGGGCGCCGAGGGCACGCACCAGCAGGTACTGGGCGCGGTTCGTGTCCTGAAACTCGTCGACCAGCACGAAGCTGAACCGCCGCTGCCAGGCCGCGAGCCGGTCGGGGTGCGCATCGAAGAGTGCCAGCGGATGCAGGAGCAGGTCGTCGAAGTCCATCGCGTTGGCCGAGCGGAGTGCCGGGCCCATCGCCGCGTAGATTTCGGCCGCCACCTGCGCCACGCGATCGAACGGGGCGTTCCGCGCGAGGTCTGCCGGCGCGACCATCCGGTTCTTCGCGTTCGACATGAGGCCGACGATGGCGCGGGGCGGAAAGAGCCGCGGCGGGTGGCCGGCCTGGTCGAGCAGCCGCTTCACCAGGGACAGGCGGTCGTCCTCGTCATAAATGGTGAAGTTGCGGGTGAAGCCGAGCAGCTCGGCCTCGCGCCGGAGCAGCCGGGCGGAGAGCGCGTGAAAGGTGCCGATCCAGAGCCCTGACGGATCGCGCGCGAGCAGGCGCCCGATCCGCTCCTTCATTTCTCCCGCGGCCTTATTGGTGAAGGTCACCGCGAAGATGCGGTCGGGCGGCACGCCGTGCCGCTCGATGAGACTTGCGATGCGGGACGTGAGCACGCGAGTCTTCCCCGACCCCGCACCGGCCAGGACGAGCATCGGGCCTTCCACGTGCTCGACCGCGTCGCGCTGGGCGGAATTGAGCCCCCGCTCCCAGCTGGCCACTTGGCGGACGTCGCCTACGTCGGTCATGCGTCGGCCGTCTCGTCCAGCGGAATCCGAATCAGAAAGCAGGTCCCCTTCTCCACCGGCTCGAGCGTGAGCTCGCCGTGGTGCGCCTCCTCGACCACGCGGCGCGAAAGTGCCAGGCCGATGCCCCAACCGCCCCGCTTCGTGCTGATGCCGGGCTCGAAGATATCGCGCCGGATTTCCTTCGGGACGCCGGGTCCGTCGTCGACCACGCGGATCGCAGCGCTGCGCGGGTCGCTCTCCACCCGGAGGATAATCGTCCCCGAACGCCCTTGCAGCGCGTCGATGGCGTTCTTCACCAGCGCCTCGAGCGCCCACTCGAGCAGCACGGGATCGCCCAGGACGGTGGGGCCGGCGCCCGGCGCTTCTACTCTGAGCGTGATCTGATTGGCCCACTTCGGAAGGCGAGGCCGGAAGTAGCCGGCCACGCGGTCGGCCAGGGCGCCGAGGCCAATCGACTCGCGCGCCGCCGGATTGCCGATGCGCTCGAACCGGCGCGCCACCCGGTCGAGCCGCTCGGCGTCGGCCGCGAGATATTCGGCCATGCCGGGCGGCGGATCGGGCATTGAGCGGATGCGCTCGATCCAGCCCTGGAGGCTCGTGAGCGGCGTGCCCATCTGGTGCGCCGCCTCGCGCGCCATGGCAACCCAGAGCCGATCGCGCTGCGCGTCCATGGCGCTCCGATAGGCGAAGACCGCGACACCCACCATCACCACGATGGTGAGCGCCTGGAGCAGGATGAGCGCGGTGAGATGAAAGCGGGCCGGCATGGCGCCGTAATGCACGGTCCCGATGAGCGAATCGGAGATCGGCGGGTTTTCGCGGTCGAGGCGCCCGATGAAGTCCCGCATGCGCGGGTCGTCGAGCGAGGTGACCCCGAACGGCAGGTTGTCGTACGCGGTCACCTGCCCCGACGCGTCGGTGACGACGAGCGGCATGCCGAGCCGCCGCACCTGGGCGCCGAGCGCCAGGAGCGCGTCGGTCTCCGCGCCGGGGCGCGGGCTGTTGAGGCCGGTGAAGACGTCGGAGTAGATCCGGCTCGTCGCATCGGCATCGCTCTGGAAGTGCCGCACCACGAGCCAGCCGGTGCCGAGGCTCAAGCCCGCGAGCACCGCCACGAGCACCACGACCACCACCGGCGCAATGCGCTCGAACCGGCGCCGCGGCGCGCGCGGTCGGGCGCTCGGTACGCCATGCGCGCCGGGCGCCGGCACGGAGCCGGAGGGGCGGCTCGTGGCCCCGCCGCCGGTGCGGCCGGTCCCGCCGCTTTCCGCGCGGGCCCCGGCGCCGCTACCCGCGCCGCTCGATCCGGTCGACGCCGACATACGGCACCAGCGCGTCAGGCAGGCGCACCGATCCGTCCGCCTGCTGCCCGGTCTCAAGCAGGGCGATGATGAGCCGCGGGAATGCGACGCCCGATGCGTTCAATGTGTGCACGAACTCCGGCCGCCCACCCGGCTCCGGGCGATAGCGGATGTTGGACCGGCGCGCTTGGTAGTCGGTGAACGTGCTCGCGCTCGACACCTCGAGCCACGCGCCCACGCCCGGCGCCCAGAGCTCGAGGTCGTAGGTGTGCGCGCTCGCGTGCCCCAGGTCGCCCGCGGCGAGGTCGACCACGCGATAGTGCAGGCCGAGCCGCCTGAGCACCGCCTCCGCGTGCGCGGTGATCCGCTGGTGCTCCGCCTCGGACTCCTCGGGACGGCAGAACCGCACCAGCTCCACTTTGTCGAACTGATGCACCCGGATGAGTCCGCGGGTGTCCTTCCCGTGCGCGCCGGCCTCGCGGCGGAAGCAGGGCGTGCAGGCGACATACGCGATCGGCAGACGCGCGCCGTCGAGAATGTCGTCGCGATGAATGTTGGTGACCGGCACCTCGGCGGTGGAAATGAGAAAGAGATCGTCCGACGGCACGGTGTAGAGCTCGTCGGCAAACTTGGGCAGTTGGCCGGTGCCGACGAGCGAGGCGCGGTTCGCGAGGAGCGGTGGCGACACCTCCACGTACCCGTGATCGGCCGTGTGGAGGTCGAGCATGAACGCGCCGAGCCCGCGCACGAGCCGCGCGCCGAGCCCGCGGAAGAGCGGAAATCCGGAGCCGGCAATCTTGGCCCCGGCGGCGAGATCGAGGATGTCGAGCGCAGCGGCCAGCTCCCAGTGCGGCCGCGGTGCAAAGCCCAGGTGGCACGGCGCGCCCCAGGTACGGACCACCGTGTTGGCCGACGCGTCGCCCGCGGGCACCTGGGCCAGGGGAATGTTGGGCAGCACGAGGAGGACCGCATCGCGCTCGGCCTCGAGCTCGCGCACGCGAGCCTTGAGTGCGCGCTCTTCTTCGCCGGAAGCCTTGAGCCGGGAGAGCAAGTCGTCCGCCGGCTCCCGGTTCCGCTTGCGGCGCGCCACCTCTTCGCTCGCCGCGTTCCGCTCGGCGGTGAGCGACTCCAGGCGCGCCAGCTCGTCGCGCCAGCGTCGGTCGAGTGCCAGCACGGTATCGAGTTGGGGACCGAGCGATGGGTCGAGCCGCCGCGCGAGACCGGCATGCCCGGCCTCCGGATCCTGCCGGAGCCGCTTGAGGTCGAGCACGGCCCCTCAGTCCTCGGGTAAGCCGGGGACGAGGCTGCGGAAGCCGCAGTTCTGGTTGGCGAGCACCTCAAAGGTCACGGTCCGCTCCGTCGGGTTGATCCCCAGGACGTGGAGCTTTCCATAATGCGGAACACCGAGCACAGTGCAGACGATTCGTCCACGGATCACGTAGCGTTGGCCGACGGCAATATGGACCGTGTCAAACGTCACGTATCCGTTGAGCGGCGCCTCCCTGATGTCGGCGAACTGATCGTCGGTCGGAAGGAGGCCCGGAGGCGCCGTGCTGCTCGTGAGGCCGATGACCGCGAGCGGGAGAAACACCGGGCTCCCCGAATTGTCGATGTTGAAGACGAAGTCGAAGCCCGCCGACTGGTCGGTGCGGACGGCCGCCGCGTCGGCCACCGAGTATCCGCTCGGACTGTTGAGCGGCGTTCCCACGAGCGCACTCAGCACGACCGTGTCCACCGCATTTGCGATCGCCGCGTCGCCAAACGGACTGCCGCCGCAGCCTCCGGCGACACCGGCGGATAGCGCGAGCACACCGACCACGACAAATCGACGCATGAGGCCGGAAGGTTAAGGCTCGCGTAAGAGGGGGTCAACCCGCCGTCATTGCTTGACTTCACCCACGGCGGTCCCCTACGTTGCGCGGGCGCTCGGCGCACGACTCCCCCCTCCCAGGCACGAGGACCCGCCATCCATGTCTCCGGCATTGCTGCGCCTGGCGCATTCATGAGATGGGCGGTCATCCTGGCCGGCGGGTCGGGCACCCGCTTCTGGCCGCTCAGCACACCCGATCATCCCAAACAACTGCTTCCGCTCACCGGTCCTCGGTCGACCGCGGAAGCCGCGGTCGATCGCCTGGAGGGCCTGGTTCCGCGCGAGCGCGTGCTGCTCGTCACCGGTTCCGCGCTGGCACCCCGGCTCCAAGAACGGCTTCGTCTCGATCCGGCCAATGTGCTCATCGAGCCGCGCGCCGCGTCGACCGGCCCCGCGCTCGTCTGGGCGACGTGGGAGGCGGCGCAGCGCGATCCCGACGCCGAGGTGCTCTCGCTGCACGCCGATTGGGCGGTGGGCGACGAACCGGCGTTCCGCCGCACCGCCGCTGCCGCGCTCACGGCCGCGCGCGAGCAGGATCGACTGATCACCGTGGGCATGGTGCCTTCGCGGCCCGAGACGGGTTTCGGCTACATCGTGCCGGGCTCCGAGCTTGCGGCAGGCGTGTGGACGGTGGCGCGCTTCGTCGAAAAGCCGGACGCGGCAGCGGCGCTCGACCTCATGGCGGACGGGGCGCTCTGGAACAGCGGACTCTTCGCCTGGACGGCGGCGCGATTGCTCGGTGAGATCGCGCGCCGCACTCCGGAAATCGCGCCGCATCTCGCGGCGCTCCGCCGGCGTGACGCCGCGGCGTTCTTTCACGGGGTGACGCCGGTGTCGATTGACGTGGGCCTGCTCGAGCGCAGCGATGCGGTCGCCGTGGTGCGCGGCGCGTTCGCGTGGGACGACGTCGGAACCTGGGAGGCGCTCGCGCGCGTGCGGCCCCGGGACGCGAGCGGGAACGTGCTCGTGGGCGAGGCGGTGGCGCACGATGCGCGCGACAACGTCGTCTGGGCCGAGCGGGATACCGTGGTGCTGAACGGCGTGAAGGACCTGATCGTGGTGCAGGCCCGCGGCCGCGTGCTCGTCATGCCGCGCGAGCGCGCGGCCGACATGAAGCGCCTGCTCGACGCCCTGCCACCCTCCGTGCGCGACGTGCCGGGGTGAGGGCGCTCCATCTGCTCGAGCCGCCCGCGCCCGGCGCGGCGTGGGCGCCGTTCGCCGGCGTGCGGCCGATCGCGGAGCTTCGCGCCGGCCGGTGGCGCATTCGCGAGCGCTGGGAGCGAGCGCTCGGCGTGCGCGCGACGAGCATTGTCGGAAACCACTGCGCCGGGTTCCGCGAGGATAATGAGCCGCCGTGCACAGCGCGCCCGGTGCCGGGCCCCGCCATCGTGGCCGCGAGCTGGTTCGCGCCGGCGGCGCCGGCAGGCGGGAAGCCGCTCGATCTCGCGCCCGACACACGGCGGCTCGAGCACGCCGGGACGACGATCGGGTGGGTCGTACCCGCCGGCGAAGAATTCGCGCCGTCCGCCGCGTTCGCCGCTTCCCGCGAGCCCGCACCGGCTCCGGCCGCCTCCGTCGACGGCCTGCTGCTCGCGGGCACTCATTCCCTGCTCGACGCGCTCGATCGATTTCTCGGAGAGGATTGTGCGGACGCGGCGGACCGCGCGGATTCGCTCCCGCCCGGTGCGGTCGTGTTTGGCGACCCCGCGCAGATCCGCGTGAGCGCGGCCGCGATCGAGCCCGGCGTGGTCTTCGACGTGCGGCATGGCGCAGTCGTGGTGGAAACGGGCGCCGAGGTGCGCCACGGCGCGCGCCTCGAGGGGCCGCTCTGGATCGGCCCGGGCAGCCGTGTGCTGGGCGGCGAGATCGGCGGATCGGCCATCGGGCCCGACTGCCGCGTGCGCGGCGAGATCAAGACGAGCACATTTCTCGGCTACGCCAACAAGAGCCACGACGGCTTCGTGGGCGACAGCGTCGTGGGCCGCTGGGTGAACCTCGGCGCCGGCACCACGACCTCCAACCTCAAGAACACGTACGGCCCCGTGCGGCTCGAGGTGGCCGGCCAGCTCATCGAGACGGCCCGGCTCAACGTCGGCAGTTTCTTTGGCGACCACGCCAAGACCGCCATCGGCACCATGCTCGCAACCGGCACCGTCGTCTCCGCCGGCGCAAACGTATTCGGCGCGGCGGGGGTGCCCCGGTTCGTGGCGCCCTTCGCGTGGGGGCTCGGCGGCGAGCGGATGACGGAAGAGGGATTCCTGCGCACCGCCGAGCGCGTCATGGCGCGCCGCGCGGTGGCGATGACGCCCGAGCGGCGGGTATCGCTTCAGGAGACCTACGCGCGGATGGTCGGACTATGAGCCGGCTCTACGTGCTGGGCTCGGGCTCGCGCGGCAACTGTTGCGCGCTGGAGTGCGACGGCGCGGTACTGCTCATCGACGCCGGCTTCAGCGCCCGCGAGGTGGAGCGCCGAGCGCGCGCGTTGGGACTTGTTCTCGGCGGCGTCGTCGGGATCGCGCTCACCCACGAGCACGGCGACCACGCCTGTGGCGCCGCGCGCCTGGCCGAGCGCCTGTCGGCGCCGATCCTCACCGCCTCGGGCACCTGGGCTCAGCTCGGCGCCGCCGCCCGGCGAGCCATGTTTCGTCCGCTCCGCTTCGGCGAGGACGTGCGCGCCGGCCCCTTTGCCGTGACGGCCTGCGCCACGAGCCACGACGCGGCGGAGCCGGTCGCCGTGGTGGTCACCGCGATCGACGGTGCCCGCGTCGGCGTCGCCTATGATCTCGGCCGGCCGACCGCCGCGGTGCGCTACCTGTTGCGCGAGCTCACGGCACTCGTGCTCGAGGCCAACCACGACGAGGTGCTGCTCCGCACCAGCGGCTATCCGGCGAGCGTGCGACAGCGGATCGTCGGGTCGGGCGGCCATCTCTCGAACCGGGCCTGCGCCGAATTGATCGAGGAGCTGTGCCATCCGGGCCTTGCGGCCGTGGTGCTGGCCCATCTGAGCCAGCGCTGCAACCGCGCGGATGTGGCGCGCGCCGAGGTCGAGCCGGCGCTCGCGCGCGCGGGCTACAGGGGCGCGCTGTACGTGGCGGCGCAGGACGAGCCGCTCGGGCCGATAGCGCTGGAGCCGATGACGCTCGGCCAGCCCGCATCGGCGGCTCCCGCGAGTGCTGCGGAGGAGGTCAGGACTCGGGAACTTTGTCGGGATCCGGCGGGACTGCGATAGAATCGGGGCGCGCCGTCGGCGGCCCCACGCGATCGAAGGTGATCGGCTCGGTGAGGTCGCCGCCGGAGAGCGTGAGGTGTTGCCCTTTCACCTTCATGTGGTAGCTCACCCACTCGCCCCCAAGTGCCAGCAGCAGGCTGTCTTCCTTGATTCGCCAGCGAACGGTCTCGGTGCCGTAGCTGGCACTGCTGTCCGGGCGCACGATCACGATGCGGGGACCGGTCTTGTCGCCCTGCTTGAGGTCGAACTTCCAGGTCCCGAGGACGCCGGGCGACTGGGCCCGGGCTGCGGGCGCGGCGGCCGCGACCATGAGCAGTGGAAGGGTGAGCAGGGCGGATTGTCGCATGCGTGTCCTCGACATCGGGCTCCGGCCGCAACTCGACGGCGTTCGTCGAATCCTTGCACCAATTTATCCGGACGTCGCATTCCGAGGAGCAGCGGCGAGCTGGTGCCCGGCGCGGACGTACGTCAACGCTTGCGCGACGAGTCCGCAGTGTGCGGATGCGCATCGGCGCCGCGAGCGCCGGCGGCAAGCTTGGCGGCCTCGCGGGTCTTCGGGTGGTCGGGACCGAGGGTCCGCTGCAGGTGACTCTGCGCCGAATCGAAGGCCACGGCCGCCCCACCGCGCCGGCCTGCCGCTAAGAGCGCGCGACCGAGAATGACATACTCGACGCCCAGCACGTCCGACGGCGTGCGGGGCTCGATCCGCGCCTTCGTGAGCTCGATCGCCCGGCGGATGTCGTCGAGCGCCGCCACGTCGCGACGGAGCCGAACGTCGATGTCCGCCCGGCGCCGCAGCAGCAACGCGAAAACAGCGCCCTCCGTGCTGTCCGCCATCGCGATTGCCCGATCCGACAGCACCAGCGCGGAGTCCAGATTGCCGCGCGCCAGGGCCAGCATCGCGCGGTGCGAGACGAGCACCGCGAAAACGTAATGGCCGGCCGGCAGCGCCTTGCGCAGCCGCGGCTCCACCTCCGCGAGCGTCCGCTCCGCGCCGGCCAGGTTGCCCGTATCGCGATACAGCTCGTGCAGCAGCAGCAGCGATTGGTTGGTGACGATCCCGTCGCCCGCCTTGCGGCTCCGGGCGTAGGCATTCCGCGCGTAGGTGATGGCCTCGGGACGCCGGTCGAGCACCATGAGCGCCCGGGCGAGATTGGTGAGCAACATCGGCGACACGAGGCTGTCGCGGCCGTCGGGGCTCGCGATCCGGATGGCCCGCCGGAAGAGCTGCTCCGCCTCGCGCGGGCGGCCCATGTCGTAGAGCGTGAGCGCCCAGTCGTTGAGGAGTGTGCCCGCCGTCTGCGTGTTCTCGCGGCCCAGCGCCTTGAGCTGCGCGAACGCGCGCTGGAACGCCGATTCGGCGGCTCGGTCCTGGTTGGCGACGCGGTAAGATTCGGCCCGGTCGATCAGCGCGTGCAGCGTGAGCACGGCCGGCGGCAACGGCATCCGGGCGACCAGTTGCCACGCGGAATCCGCGCGTTGAACGCCGCTCTCGGCGTGGCCCGCCTCGCGCGCGATCATACTTCCCAGCAGCAGGCAGAAGACGCGCCCCGTCGCGTATTGCGGCTCGTCCGGAAGCTGCGCCAGCCCTTCGCGCACCAGCCGCTCCCCCGATGCGGCCTCGCCGGACCGGCCCAGCTCCGCGCCCAAGGCGCAGGCCGCCCGCGCGCGGGGCAGGCGCTCGTGCAAGCCGATCGAGAGATCATAGGCGCGCTGGAGTACCGTGCGCGCGGTCTCCTGCTCCTCCAGCTCGGAGTATTGGCGTCCGATCGCGACTAGCATCTCGACACGGTTCCCGTCCGTCTCGGCGCGCTCCCGATCCACGATGCTGTCAGCCCGCGCCAGCAGATCGCCGACCATGAACGGCTTGCCGGAGGGCGCCGCATCGGCAAGCACGAACGCGTTCAGCTCGTTGATCGCCTCGGCGCGCGAGAGCTGGCGCAGCGCGAAGTTCCGCTGGTCCACCGCCGCCGTCGCCGCCCTGCCCGCGCGCGCCGCGTAGCGCACGGCGCGGCGCGCCTGCACGACGGTGCCGGCCACGCCGCCCGCGAGCGCTAGCGCCACGAGCGCCGCGAGCACAACCGGTACCCGGTTGCGGCGGACGAATTTCGCCGCCCGATAGTGCAGCGAATCCGGGCGGGCACTCACCGTTTCGTGGTTTAGATAGCGGCGGATGTCGCCCGCGAACGCTCCCACTGAGGCGTAGCGCTCTTCCGGCCGCTTCTTGAGCGCCCTGGCCACGATGTTGTCGAGATCGCCGGCATAGAGCCGGCCGAGCCGGTGGGGGACGGCCGCACTCAAGCGCGGCGGTTCGGTATCGGCGATCGCGCGCAGGTGCTCGGCCGCCGAGCGGCAGCCCGCGCCGGTGGGATGGCGGCCCGCGAGTAAAACGTAGAGCACGACGCCGAGCGCGTAGATGTCGGTCGCGACCGTCACCGGTCCACCCGCCACCTGCTCGGGGGCCGCGTACTCCGGCGTGAGCGCCCGGGTGCCGGATTCGCTGCGCGTGGCGTGCCCTGCCGCCTCCCCCTCGCTATTGAGCAGTTTGGCGATGCCGAAATCAAGCAGCTTCGTCCGGCCTTCGCGCGTGACCAGGATGTTCGACGGCTTGAGGTCGCGGTGGATGATCAGATTGGCGTGCGCATGCTCCACCGCGCCGAGCACCTCCAGGAACAGACGAAGCCGGCGATCCGGCGGCAGGTGCTCCTCGTCGCAGTAGCGCTCGAGGTGTCGGCCGTCGATGTATTCGAGCACGAGAAACGGCTGGTCGTCATCGCTCACCCCGGCATCGATGAGGCGCGCGATGCCGGGGTGCGTGAGCCGCGCGAGAAGCGTCCCCTCCCGCCGGAAGCGCTCGCGCCCGGTCGGGCTCAGCAACGGAAAGTTCAGAAACTTGATCGCCGCCGCGCCATCAAAGCGGCCGTCACTCCGCTGTCCGAGCCACACCGTGCCCATCCCGCCCTGCCCGAGTGGGCGCTCGAGCGTGTAGGCGCCCACGCGCCGGCCCGCGCCCGGGGTGGGGCCGAGCAATTCGGTCCAAAGGCCGGCGCCAACGAAAAGACCGGTCTCGGCGCCATGCTGGCAGCCGAGCAGCGACTCCAACCTGCCCGCCAGCTCCGGCTCTTCGGACCGAAGCCGGTCCAGCCATCCCGCCCGTTGGTCCGGCTCGAGTGCGAGGACGTCGTCGAGCAACGGCGAGATCCGCCGGAGGAGATCTCGTGTCGTGGCTCGGGTGTCGGGTTGCATGGTGAGTGAGACGGCGCTCAGGCGCGGCCGAGCACGGCATGCAGCAGCAATCTCGCCTTCTGCCAGTCCCGCTGCACGGTCCGATCGGTCACCCCACGCAGCGCGGCGGCTTCCACCAGCGACACGCCGCAGAAGACGTGGAGGTCGACGAGCTGCGCCAACACCGGCTCCACTTCGGCCAGGCTGTCGAGCGCCTCGTTGAGCTGATCGAGACGATCGCCCGCGAATGCGTCCGCGTCCGCTGCGGCACCGGCATCGGGCGGCAGGGTCGTGATGACGAATTCACCGCCCCGCTTCTGCGCGCGACGGCAGCGCGCAAAGTCGATCAGGAGGCGCCGCATGGACGTGCAGGCGTAGGCGAGAAAGTGCGCTTGGCTCGTGAAGCGGAGATCGTCCCGGGCCGAGAGCCTGAGGAACGCCTCGTGGAGCAGCGTGGTCGTGCTGAGCGTCGCGGCGGGGTTCGCGCGGCGCAGCTCGCGCGCGGCGATCGCATGCAGCTCGCGATAGAGCTCCGCGAACAGCGTGCGCACCGCCTCCGGGTTCCCGGAGTCTGCGGTACGCACGAGCTCGCCGATGGGCGCGTCCAGCGACATCGTCCTCGCCGGGGCTCGGGTGTGGTGAGGCGTGGTCGAGCAGAATATGTGCGCCGGGGCGCGGCAGGTCAAAGCGGCCGGCAACGCCTCAGCCGTGCTGGTCCGGCGCGCAAGGAGCGCGATCCGTGCCGCGCCATGCGTGTCGTGCCGTCGGGGTTCCGCGTATATCCAGATGCTCCCACGCTCGCGAGGCATGCATGCGACGCCACCGCCGTCTTCAGCGACCCCCAACTTCTCGGAGCCGGCCCATGCCGAGCATTCGCACCGCCGACCCGCGCGCCCGAACCGCGCCGTTGGTCAGCACCAGCATCCGCACCCGCTGGAATCTCGCCGCCATCTCGAGCGCCCTGACGCTGCTGCTGGCCCTCTCCGGTTGCCATGATGCCGGCGCCCCCCCCCGGGCCGGAGTCCGGTCCGAGCGCGGTGAAGTCGAGCGCGGTGACCGGCTTTGCCCTGGCATCGGTGAGCGCCAGTCTCGACCATACCTGCGGGGTGGACAAGAGTGGCAGGGCGTTCTGCTGGGGAGCCAACACGTTCGGCAAGTTGGGTGACGGCACGCTGCACGACCGGACCACACCTGTGCCGGTGCTCGGCGGGCTGCGCTTTCAGAGCGTGAGCGCCGGCGCGTTTCTCACTTGCGGCGTGCTCCAGGATGGCCGAATCGCCTGCTGGGGACGGAACACGCGCGGTCATGCGGGGAACGGGACGACGACGGCCAGCATCGTGCCGGTCGCGGTCTCGGGCGGCAATGCGTTCACGTCCGTGAGCGTGAGCGCGACGTTCCCGCCGCCGGCGGCGAACGGGGACGGAGGGAGTCACACCTGCGGCATCACCCAATCCGCTCAGGCGCTGTGCTGGGGCAACAACGACGCGGGGCAAGTCGGCGATGGTAGCACCACCGAACGCCGGACGCCGGCCGCGGTCGAGGGCGGCCACGCCTTTACAGCGATCAGCACCGGCGCCAAGCATACCTGCGGGCTCACCAAGGCGGGCCGGGCGCTCTGCTGGGGCGCGGGCGCCCTCGGCAACGGAAGTGCCGCGACCACGAGCCCGGTCGCCGTGTCGGGCGACTACGCGTTGAGCGCGATCGCCAGCGGCAGCGATTTCAGTTGCGGCGTGGTCAAAGGTGGCGACCAGGTGATTTGTTGGGACCAGAACCCGCCGACGGTGCGGAGCGGCTTCACCGCCAGCGCAATCAGCGCAGGCGCCGGGCACGTTTGCGGTGCAAGCGCGCGCGGTACCTGGTGCTCGGGCAGGAACGACCGGGGCCAGCTCGGCAACGGGACTTCGTTCGACACTCCTGGCGTCGTGCCGGTGAGCCTTTCGCAAGGTCTCAGGGGCATCTCGAACGCTTCGGACTCCTCGAAGTTGGCATCCCCGGGTCTTCTGGCCTCAGCATTCGCTTCTTGGCTGCTTCGGACGTCCTTGGCTATCTCCCGGCGTGCGGGGCGCCCGCACCACTCCTTACCGATCAGGGCGACCCAACGGCGACCCCGTCGGGGGTATTCGGCGGCAACGTGACAGCCTTGAAGCTCAATGTGGACTTCGGCGAGACATTCTTCGAGGGCGATTTTGATCTCGGGAACCCCTCCCCGTCCTTGGACCCGGTGACTCCGCTCGTCTCCCGCACCCGTGCGGCGACTACCGGATGTGCGGCTTCACCGACCTGCCGGAGCTCAACGGCCTCAAAGTGCGGGACTTCCTCGACGTCGTGCAGACCCTGCTCGGCGGCGGTACCGCGACATACAGCATCGTCCAGCTGGACCCGATCGCCCAGAACCTGAACGTGTCGTTCCAGGATGGGTTCAAGAGCCAATTTGCGGCGGATCACCTGGTGAACGGCGCCTGCCCGTGAGCTGCGCGCCCGTCACCGTCCTGACGCAAGAAAACGCTCCGGGCTTCTGCCGGGAGCGTTTTCTCAATCCGTCGTGCGCGAATCCGGTGCTGCAGTGGCAACCACGCGAGCGCACCTTGGCGCATGCCGCCTTGCGCCCCCTTCGCCGCCGAGACCAGCTTATGGGCATGCCCGCCCCCCTTTACTACACCGCCGACATGGTCCGGGCGCTGCCGGACGACGGCAATCGCTACGAGGTAGTATACGGGGAACTCCTGGTGAGCCCGGCACCGCGGGCCTGGCACCAGGAGCTCGCGTTCCGGTTGGCCATGGCGATCCACCGATACCTCGAGACCGAGCGCATCGGCCACGTGATGATGGCGCCGGCCGACATTTCGTGGGGGCCCGACGTGCTGGTGCAGCCTGACGTATTCGTCGTGCCGATCGGCGAAGCCGCGACTTTCGATTGGACCCGGATGCGGACGCTCCTGCTCGTGGCCGAGGTGCTGAGCCCGTCCACCGCACGCGCCGACCGCTTCCTCAAACGCCGGCGCTACCAGGAGGCCGGCGTGCCCTGCCTCTGGCTGGTGGACGGCGATGCGCGGCAGGTGGAGGTGTGGACGCCCGAGGACCGCTTCCCGCGGATCGAGCGCGACGCGCTCACCTGGCGGCCCGCCGGGGCGGCCACCGTTTTCACTCTCACGCTCGAGACACTCTTCGCGCCAATCGAGGCCGCCCAGCCGCCGACCTGAGCGGCACCGGCGACACTACGGCCCGCGGCGCCGACCCAGCGCTCAGGGCTGCTTCACGAGCAGTATGTGACCGGCATCGCGCAGCGTGCCGCCGGCCACGATCAGCCGGGCGACCTGCACGTCCTCGCTCAATTCCGCCGGTGCGGACGTCGCCGCCACCAAAGCAGTGTCGAGCGCGCCCGGAACACCCGCGGGTTTCCAATTCGCCGCAAGCGACCAGTTCGCCGGCCCGCCCGCCGCGCCACCGACCCAGGTTCGCAACACGTGCTCGGCCGCCGTCGCGGTGACGGTCACGGCGGCGGTTGCGCTCACCTTTTCGCTCGTGGCCGTGACGTGCGCCGTCCCCACGGCGACTCCCGTGACGTTGCCGGTGCGGTCCACCCCCGCCACGCTGCCATTGCTCGTCACCCAAGCGACGGCGCGGCCGTCGAGCGTGCTCCCATCGCTCGCCTTGGTCACCGCCTCGAGCTGGAGCGTCCGGCCTACGGCGACCGTTGCCGAAGCAGGGGTGATTTCAACGTGCGCGACCGGCCGTGCGTCCGGTGGGCCTGTCACGTCGCTACCGGCGCCACCCCCACACCCGGTCGCGAGTGCGGCTGCCAGTGCGAGGCGCCCCGCCGAACGCACTCGTATCCGTATCATTGGTGCGGCTCGGCCCGGCGGGACGCGGCCTGGGCCGCGGCCAGCGCTCGCACCGCCTCACGCAACGAATCGAGCTCCGCGCGGAGCGCGGCATTCTCAGAACGCAGCGCGGCCGTGCGCCGCTCGAGCACCTGAACTGCGACGAGGCTGATTCCGCCGGTGTCTATGAATGAAACCGTGCGCGGTCCCGTACCGAGGCCAAAGGCCGCGTAGAAGTCCTCGGCGACCGGGCCCACGTGCCGAGCCTTGTTGCCACGATAGCTCCAGGCCTGGATGGGCAGCCGCGCCACCTTGGCCAGCACCGTGTCCGCGTCGAGCGGCTCGAAGCGTTCCTTTACCAGCCGGCTCGACGCGCACGAGATGCTCTCGCCGGGCGGGATGAAGCAGCCGCGAGTCTGATCGGTGGAGGAATAGAAGACGTAGCCGCCGCTGGCGCGCACCACGAACTGATTGGCGTTCTCCGCGCTCACGCCCTTACCGGACCCATCGGCGAAGGCGAAACTGCCATCTCCAACGGCTGTCGCCTTCGTGCCCATTGCGACTGACCCGGCGCCCATGGCCCTCGATCCGGTGCCCATCGCCGTGGAAAACTGTCCACTCGCCGTCGTGTTGTTGCCGGTCGCCGTGGCCGCAAACTCGCTCGCCTTGGTATCGCTCCCAATCGCCACCGCGCGCTGGCCGCTCGCGACCGTGCGAAGACCCATTGCGATGGCGAGCTCCGCGCTCGCAACGGACTGAAGGCCAAGCGCCATAGAACTCAGCCCACTCGCGGCAGTGCCGGGGCCGATTGCAACAGCATTGACCCCGCTTGCTACCGCCTGGTTCAACGCGATGGAACCATCGCCCTTGGCCGATGAAAAGTTGCCAAGGGCCAGCGAATGCTCGCCGCTGGCAACGGTTCGGTCACCGAACGCAAACGAGAACCGGCCGACGTTGGCATCGTCCCACTGCGAGCCATCCACGCTCCCGACGCGGAGCACCGCCTTTCCGGGATACCACATGAACCGGGTGCCCCGGCCGCTCGCCGGAATTGCGCCCGCACCGACTGCGCCCGCCGCGGAGAACCCGCCGTCGTCGTTCACATGGAGCACATCGGTGGAATCGCTGCGTTGCAGCTCCAGCAAAGGCGTCTGCGCGGCCGCTGGCGCGGCGGCCGAAACTGCGACCAACAGGAGCACGGCCAACGCCGTGCCGGAACCGAGCGAAAACCGTCGCATGTCCGTCCTCGTTGTTGTGCCTCACTTAGAGAACGGAAAACCGGAGCGAAACACGACGCCCCGGCCGATCTCGGCCGGGGCGTCGCGTCTGAACGGTGCGGAAAGCCGGGCTCAGTACATCCCGCCCATGCCACCCGGAGCCGCCGGCGCGGCCGCCGGCTTCTCTTCCTTCTTCTCCACCACCACGCACTCGGTGGTGAGCAGGAGCCCCGCGATCGACGCCGCGTTCTGCAGTGCCGTGCGGGTCACCTTGGTCGGGTCGATGACGCCGGCCTTCACCAGGTCCTCGTACGCGTCGGTCGCGGCGTTGTAGCCGAAGTTCTTGTCCTTCGACTCCCGTACCTTGGCTACCACGATCGAGCCCTCCGCGCCCGCGTTCTGGGCGATCATGCGGATCGGCTCCTCGAGGCTGCGGCGCACGATGTCGACGCCCACCTTCTCGTCCTCGCTGCCGCGCAGCTTCTCCAGCGCCACCTGGGCGCGGAGCAGTGCCACGCCGCCGCCCGGCACGATGCCCTCTTCGATGGCCGCGCGGGTCGCGTGCAGCGCGTCTTCCACCCGCGCCTTCTTCTCCTTCATCTCGGTCTCGGTGGCCGCACCGACGTTGATCACCGCCACGCCGCCCGAGAGCTTGGCCAACCGCTCCTGCAGCTTCTCCCGGTCGTAGTCGCTGGTGCTCTTTTCGATGGCCGCCTTGATCTCGTTGATCCGGCCCTGGATGTCGCTCTCCTTGCCCTTGCCGTCCACGATCGTGGTGTTGTCCTTGTCGACCACCACCCGCTTGGCCCGGCCCAGGTCGTTGAGCGTCGCGTTCTCCAGCTTGAAGCCGACCTCCTCGGAGATCACCTGCCCCCCGGTGAGCTTGGCCACGTCGATCAGCATCTCCTTGCGCCGGTCGCCGAAGCCCGGGGCCTTCACCGCGCACACCTTGAGCGTGCCGCGAAGCTTGTTGACCACGAGCGTCGCGAGGGCCTCACCCTCCACGTCCTCCGCGATGAGGAGCAGGGGCTTGCCGGTCTGGGCCACCTTCTCGAGGATGGGGAGCAGTTCCTTCATCGCCGAGATCTTTTTGTCGTGGATGAGCAGATAGGGATCGTCGAGCGCGGCCTCCATCTTCTCCGGATCGGTGACGAAATAGGGCGAGAGATAGCCGCGGTCGAACTGCATGCCGTCCACCGTCTCGAGCGTGGTCTCCAGGCCTTTCGCCTCCTCGACGGTGATCACCCCGTCCTTACCGACCTTCTCCATCGCCTCGGCGATGAGGTTGCCGATCTCCTTGTCGTTGTTCGCGGAGATGGTGCCGACCTGGGCGATTTCCTTCTTGCCCGCCGAGGGCGTCGAGATGCTCTTGAGCTGCTCGACCACGGCCTCGACCGCGCGGTCGATGCCGCGCTTCAGCTCCATCGGGTTGGCGCCCGCGGTGACGTTCTTCAGGCCCTCGCGGAAAATTGCCTGCGCCAGCACGGTGGCTGTGGTGGTGCCGTCGCCGGCCAGGTCGCTCGTCTTGGTCGCGACTTCCTTCACCATCTGCGCGCCCATGTTCTCGACCGCATCGGGAAGCTCCACTTCCTTGGCGACCGTGACGCCGTCCTTCGTCACGGTCGGCGAGCCGAATTTCTTGTCGATGACGACGTTTCTGCCCTTCGGGCCGAGCGTCACCTTCACGGCCTCGGCGAGATGATCGACGCCCCGCTTGAGCTTGGCGCGGGCGTCGGAATTGTAGAGAAGCTCCTTCGCTGCCATCGGTCAGATCTCCTTAGGTAGGTGCTGCGCAGAAAGTTGGTGGAGGCGAACGCCGGCTCAGCTCAGCTTGGCCAGCACATCGGCCGCCTTGATGATGACGTACTCTTCGCCCTCATGGGTGTAGTTGGTGCCGCTGTACTTGCCGTAGATGACCTCGTCGCCGACCTTGACCTCCATCGGCACCCGCGCACCCTTCTCGTAGCGGCCCGGCCCCACAGCGATGACCCGGCCCTGAGTCGGCTTCTCCTTGGCGGTGTCCGGGATGTACAGGCCGCCCCGCATGGCCTCGGTCTCCTCGGTGGGGGAAATGACTACCCGGTCCTCCAGGGGAACGATCTTGAGGTCCTTCTTGGTCTTCGTTGCCGTCGCCATCTCGTACCTCCACAGCGTGTGAAATGAGTCGGAAAAACCAATTGTCTCGCAATGACTTGGCGCCAGTCACCTGAGGGCGCTTGGCACTCGTAGCCGAGGACTGCCAACGTCGCGCGCGAATATGCAGAGCCGGAGTCGCGAAGTCAAGCACGCGTGCAGCGAACAACCGGCGCCTTGAGCAACCGCGGTGCCTCGAATCGCTGCCATTCTGACCCGCGCACGCGCTCCCGTTGATCGGGAGCGTGCCGATTCCACATGCGAACCGCCGCCTTGACTTCCGGACCGCCCCGGGCCGATGTTGCCCTCGCGTTCAACTCGGGCGCAGCGCTTCCGCGCGCCCGGCCCCATCCCCGACGATACCTCAGGAGTCAGGCATGTCGCTCGTGAGCTCGTTCGTGATCGCTTCGCTTCTCGCGGTTGGCCCCGCGGCGGGTGGCCCGCCCGCCGGCCCCAGCGCTCCGCGCGGGCCCGCGCCGCCCCCGCTCCGCGTAACGGTCGACTCCTCGGACCACGAGGTGGTGATCACGAGCGGACCGTGGAAGCTCAAGAATATGCCGCCGATGGATGACGCCGCGATGATGGCGATGCACATGGGCGAGGATGTGCCGGTGCAGCGGTTCGAGTGGCCGGTGGAAGGGTGGTTCCGCGGCTTTAAATGGGAGATCGTAGACGGAAAGGGCCACACCCTGCCGCGCCGGGTGATGCACCATCTCATCATGGTGAATTTCGACCGGCGCCAGCTGGTCTACGACGCGGTCGAGCGGCTCATGGGCGCCGGCAGCGAGACGGATGACGCCACCGTGCCGAAGACGATTGGCGTCCCCATGACCCCGGGCACCCAGCTCGGCATGTACGTGCTCTGGCACAACGAGACGGGCCAGGACCTCGACGACGTGTACCTCAAGCTGAGCCTCGTCTGGACGCCGAAAAATCAGAATCCACGGCCGGTGAATTCACTTCCCATCTACATGGATGTGAACCTCACCATCGGCGGGACCAACACGTTCGACGTGCCGCCCGGCAAGTCGACCAAGGCCTACGAGTTCACCCTGCCGGTGAGCGGTCGGCTGCTTGGCGTCGGCGGCCATTTGCACGACTACGGCGTGATGGTGAAGCTCATGGACGCGGAGAGCGGCAAGGAGCTGACGCAGGTCGTGGCCAAGCGCGATTCGGCCGGCAAGGTGCTCGGCATCAGCCGCAAGCTCTTCGGCGTGACCGGTCGAGGCCTCAAGCTCGAGGCCGGACACCACTACCGCGTCGTGGCCGAGTACGACAACCCGACCGGCAAGACGATTCCGAGCGGTGCCATGGCGTCGATGGTGGGCCTCTTCGCGCCGGACGATATGAGCAAGCTGCCGCCCGTGGACCCCACCGATCCCACTATGCAGAAGGATCTCGCGTCGCTGCAGGTACCGGTGAGCGGGGGCATGCACGACCATCACGGTGGCCAGCACGGGACTCACGGCACCAGCAACGACGAGCAGTAACCTGCGCTATTCCACCACGCGCCTGACGCCGATCCACCGCCGATACCACCAGCGGCCGTAGGGATCGGCGTCATCCAGGCGGCTCAACTGCACGCCTCGGCTCGCGCTATGGACGAACTGCCCGTCGCCCACGTAGAGCCCCACGTGCGTCACCCCGCGGCCCGTCGTTGAAAACGTGAGAATATCGCCCGGGCGGAGCTCATCCAGGCCGCGCCGGACCTTGCGGCCGGCATGCGCCTGCTCGGCGCTCGTGCGCGGGAGCGCGACGCCGTGGCGGCCGTACGCGTACTGAATGAGACCGGAGCAGTCGAACCCGTCGGCCCCGGTGCCACCCAGGCGATAGGCGGTGCCCATCGCCTCGGCGGCGGTCGCCACGACAGAGTCCGCGAGGGTGCGCGGGTCCGTGATGGCAGAGGGCATGGAGGACGGGAGCACTGCGGGCGCCGCGGACGCTTGGGGGCCTTCGCTCGGCGCCGCATCGGCCGGCGCGGGTGGGGGCAGCGGACTCGGGGCGACAGCAATCGGGCGCGCCGCGTCGGTGGCCGCCGGCCGGCCGGGGCGCCCCAACCCCACACCCAGCCGGAACGACAACTCGACGCCGCTCCGGCTGCCGGGCGATAGCTTGCGCCAGCGCGCCTCCGCACCGATGCCGAACGGGCCCGCCGGAAGCACCTGAAGCCCGATGCCGGCCGACCAGGAGCCCCAGAGGTGCTTGGCAGCGCCGCTCGCATATCCTCCCGAAACCCCCGCGACCGAGTAGAGCCCCTGCCGCCCCGCGCGAAAGAGTGTGAAATCCAGGCCCGCGCCCCAGAGACGCTCGGTGCCCGGCTCACCAGCGCGGAGATACGTGCCGTAGAGCTCCGCGCCCAGCGGACCGGCCACCTCGTACTCCAGGCCGGCGTGGTATTCCGTCCAGTCGGAGCCCTCGAAGAGATGCCCCACCTCCAGGCCGACGCCCTGCGCCGCGGCGCGCCTCACCGGCGCGGCGAGGACCAGCGCAACGGAGGCAACCGCGCACACCGCGCGCTGCGCCAGGTCCGGGCCGGCTCTCATCGTCCCGTCGGCACCGGCTGCCCCGTGCGCAGGTTCACCGCGTACCCAGCGCCCGGACGGCATGCGTTGGAGAGTTGCACAGTGAAGGTGGAGTCGTTGAGGAGCCGCGGCGTGTCGCGGGTGTAGAGCAACGGCACTGGGGTCCGGCGTGCGCCGTCGCGAATCTCGAGCGCGCGCTCCACGCAGGCCGCCCCCGCGCTGTCGCGCGCGCTGCGGGCAAAGGTGGCCCAGACCTCGACGCCATGCGGTGCGCGGAGCACGAGGGAATCGGCGGGTCCGCCGCTGTCGGCCGCTGGCGTGCTCGCGCCCGATGCCGGCGCGGCGGGATTGCTCTCCGCGACCGTGCGCGCCGCCGGCGTGGCATGCTCCGGGCCTCCGCACGCGAGCGTCGTGGCGAGAATCAGCAGGTTAACCCGATTGATGCGGTGCCTCCTCGTCCGACTCCGCCACGATGTCGGGCGTGCCATCGCTCTGCACCGCGAGGGCCTCGCGGATGTGCGGCGAGCGCCGGAGCAGCCGGAGCCAGAGCAGGATAATGACGATGCCCGCCGTCGCTCCCGCGATCGCGGTGACGATGAGCCCCGTCCTGGGCTCGCGCAGGTGCATCGCGATGAGCGCGCCGGCCACCGCACCGAAAAACGAAGCTGCCCACGCGAGAAGCGGCGTGAGCAGCCAGCCGAAGATTCTGAGGAGCAGGCGGAGCCAGCGCATCTCCTACCGGCGTCGGAGCCCCAGGCCCGAGTACACCGCGGCAGCGGCGATGCCGGGGAGGAACGCGACGCCGAATGTGGGCACCCGCCAGACCGCGCCGGGGAAGCCGATCAGGATGGCGGCGATGGCAAAGAGCACCGCGAAGATGATTCCGCTCAGCGTCATCCGCACGATCGACGGGCGGCCGTCCTTGGCCGTCTGATTCGCCAGGATCCAGCCGCCCATCCACGGGAGATAGGTACCGAGCATCCACCATACGGGGTGGTACCACCAGTTGGCGAAGCCGCCGATCTGCAGCCAGCGGTTGGTGTAGGTCCCGATCGGCTGCAGGATCGAGACGTCGACCAGCAGAAAGGTGAACGCCGCGCCGAGCCCGATGCCCGCGGCACCGGCGATGCCCTCGATCGTATAGGCGCGAGTCCAGGTGCCCGGCAGGCCGCAGACGCATCCGAGTCCGACGATGAGCACGATCGCCATCAGCACGCTTTCGACCGTGCCGGCGGTGAAGCGGGTGATGAACGAGAGGAGGAGCACCACCACGCATTCGATCAGGCCAAGCTCGATCCCGCATCGGACCAGGTGGGACACGTTGGTGCGGTCGATTTCGCCGCGGGGTTCCACCGCAGAGGCCATGCGATCTCCGAGGGAGTAGACGGTCAAGTATATCCGGCCGGCGCAGAGCGGGCCAAGGGGCATCAGTTCGCCCAGGCGAGCACCACGACGAGGTCGGTGACGGCCCAGGCGCCCAGCGCGCGGTACATGCCGCGTTGGTGCGCCGCAGGCGACCAGCGCGCGGCCCCCCGCACCCATGGCACGAGCACCGCCGCCCACGCGAGTGCTGCCGCGAGGAGGGCGGCCCAGCGCCACAGATCGCCGGGGCCGGTCCGCCAACCGGCCAGCACGCCGGCGGCCAGGAAGATCGTGAACGCGACGGTCGCCATCGCCGTGGCAATGCGAAGGCTCAGCACGGGGCCGAGCCGCACCGCGAGCGCGTCATCGCCGCGGCGGCGGTCCTCCTCGATCTGATACACCTGGGTGAGCGGATAGAGCGCGGCGAAGAGCGGACAGAACGCGAGCAGCACGAGCGCGCGCGCCGGATCCAGCGGAAGACCGGTCGCGGCCCACCCGGCGTAGGGCGTGAAGGTGCCGAAGCCCCACATGTTGATGAGCCAGTCGGCCCCGGCCACGGCCTTGAGCCGGAGCGGCGGCACCGAGTACGCGAGCGACAGCGCAAAGCAGACGGCGTAGACGAGCGTGAAGGCGCGCGGCAGCGCGAATGCGGCGAGCTGTCCCGCGGCCATGAGCGCGAGCCCGAAGGCGAAGAGGTGCGGCGGCGCCGGCGGTGGCTTGCGCAGGTAGGCGATGTCGCCCTCGTCGTGGTCGAAGGCGCTGTTCACGGCGAGCGTGCCCCCGTTGAGCCCGATGACCCAGACGACAAGCCCGAGCGCCGCCGCGCCAAGCCGCTCGCCGCGAGCCGCGCCAGCCAGGCCCACCGCGAGCACCCAGCCGAGCGCCGTGTGGGCCGCCATGATCGGCCACTCGGCGGGACGCGTGTGCAGCAGGTAGGCGAACCGCGGGCCGGCGACCCGGAATCCCGCGGTGCGGGCGGCGCCGCTCATCGGCGCGGAGGGGCGAAGGTCACCAGGCCAGGCCCAAATGTCCGGCCGCGAGCCGCACCCCATGGAGCGTGAGGTCGGGATCCACCCGTTCGATCGTGGCGCTGAGCGGGGTGACGAGCCCCGCGAGTCCGCCGGTCGCGACCACGGCGGGTCTCCGGCCGCCGGGCCATTCGGCGGCGATCCGGCGTACGATGCCGTCCACCGCGTCGGCGGTTCCGAAGAGCACCCCCGCGCGGATGCAGTCTTCCGTGCGGCGACCGATTGCACGCGCCGGCGGGCGCAGCTCGGTGGCGGGGAGCTTGGCCGCGCGGCGGGTGAGCTGGTCGGCAGAGGTACGGAGCCCCGGCATGATGACCCCGCCGATGAAGCGTGCGTCGGCGGTGATGCAGTCGAACGTCGTCGCGGTGCCGAAGTCGACCACCAGCACATCGCCACCGATGCGCTCGATGGCGGAGAGGGCGTTCACGATGCGGTCGGCGCCCACGGTGAGCGGCTCGTCCACGTCGAGCGCCACCGGCAGCGGCGTCGCGGCATCCACCACCGCGGGCGCGCACCCGGTCGCCGTCGCCACACCGCTGGCGATGCTCTCCGTGACGGCCGGTGCCACCGACGCGAGGCACGCCGCGCGCACTTCCCCCGGCGCGCGGCCGGCGTGATCGAGGAACGAGGCGATGCCGGCGGCCCACTCGTCGGGGGTTCGCTCGACATTGCTGGTGAGGCGCCAGTGGGCGTCGAGCGCGTCGCCGCGCTCCCCGCCGAAGAGGCCGAGCGTGATCTCGGTGTTGCCGATGTCGAGCGCGAGCAGCATGGGCCGCCCCCGAAATGGTGTGCGCCGCCGGTCTGCGCGGCTCGGACGTGTGCCGCGCGGTCAGTGCGGCTGTGCTAGCGAGCCCGCGGCGGTGCGGTGCCGCCTGGCGCAACGGTCACGGCCGGCGTCGCATCGCCGCTCCGGATCGTGGCAAGCGTGCCGTCCGCGCGGCGCACGCGCAGCGCGCCATCGGGCGCGACGCCGTCCGCAGCGCCGGCCACCGGCGCGAGAAGCGTGCGGCCGGCGAGCCAGTCCCTCCGCGCGAACGTTGCCAGCTCGGCCGGGCTCAGTTGTGCCGGCCCGCCGCGAGCGAGCGGCACCAGGCGCGCGAGGAGGGGCCAGAGCAGGTCATCCACGTCCACGTTGGGCCGCCACTCGGCCACCCGCGTGGGCGCCATGCGCGCGCCGTCAGGCAGCGGGTTCCGCACGTTGATGCCGAGGCCCACCGCCACCCACTCGAGCGCGGTGCCCTGCCACCGCGCCTCGCAGAGAATGCCGCCCAGCTTGCGACCATCTGCCACGAGGTCGTTGGGCCACTTGAGCGCGATGGGCGGCAGCCCGCCAAGCTCATCCAACGCCTCCGCCGCAGCGAGTCCCGCGCGCAGACTCAACAGCTCGGCGCCGGCTCCGTCCTCCGGCCGACAGAGCAGCGTGAGCCAGAGTCCGCCCCGCGCCGAGCTCCAGGGCCGCCCCCGCGCGCCGCGTCCGGCACCCTGCTCCTCCGCCACCACCAGGGTGCCGGCCGGCGCGCCCGCCGCCGCAAGGCGGTGGATCTCGTCCTGGGTGGACGCCAACCGGTCGAACCGCTGAACGTGGTGCACGCGCTCACCCGAAGCGAGACCCGTACGTGAGCAGCAGCAGCACGCCGAAGGCGATCCGGTACCAGGCGAACGGGATGAACGTATTGCGCGCCACGTAACGGAGAAAGGCTCGCACCACCACGAGCGCCGTGAGGAACGCGCAGAGAAAACCCACGACCAGCACCGGCGCATCGCTCGCATCGAGGAGCCGGTGATTGGTCGCAAGCTCGAATCCGGTTGCCGCGAGCATCACCGGAATCGCGAGGAAGAACGAAAACTCGGTCGCCGCCTCGCGCGAGAGTCCCAGACAGTAGCCGCCCATGATCGTGGCCGCCGAGCGCGAGGTGCCGGGCACGAGCGAGAGCACCTGTGCCATGCCCACACCGAGGGCGGTGCGCGGCGGGATATCGTCGACGCCGCGGATGCGCATCGCCGGGCGCCATCGCTCGATTGCGATGATGATCAGTCCGCCGGCAATGAATGCCACCGCCACGACGTCGGGGTTGAAGAGGTAGCGCTTGATCGCCTCGTGGGTGAAGAGCCCGACCAGGGCCGCCGGCAGCATCGCGAGGGCCAGGTTCCAGAGCAACTGCTGGCTCGCCGGATTGCGCCGGGCGGTGACGAGCACCTTGGCCAGTCGCGCCCGGTAAATCCACACGATCGCGAGGATGGCGCCGAGCTGGATTACGATCTCGAAGCTCTTGGCGCCGGGGCCGTCGAAGCCGAGCCAGTCGCCCACGACGATCAGGTGTCCGGTGGACGACACCGGAATGAATTCGGTGGCGCCTTCGACGACGCCCAGGATCGCGGCCTTGATCAATGGGTCGAGCTGCGCCAGCCCGCTCAGCTCCATGCCAGCACCTCGGCGTAGAGCGCCTCGTACCGCGGCACCATGCGGTCGGCGCTGAACTCGTGCGCCTTGGCCACCGCGGCCTCTCGCATCTCTGCAAGGCGCGGCGGGTCGCGCAACAGCTCGATGGCGCGGCGGCCCATCGCCTCCACCGAGCCGACCGGCTCGAGGATGCCGGTGACGCCGTCGTCGATCACCTCGGGCAGCCCGCCGGCGCGGCTAGCCACCACCGGTGCTCCGCACGCCATCGCCTCCAGCGCCGCGAGCCCGAACGACTCGCTCTGAGAGGGAAGCAGGAACAGGTCGGTGGCCTGGAGCAGCGGTGCCACCGAGTCGAGCCGGCCGAGAAAGCGCACGGACTCGCTCACGCCAAGCTCCGCCGCCTCGTGCTCGGCCTCGGGGCGGTCGGGGCCGTCGCCTACCATGAGGAGCGTTGCGGGCATGGCGCGCGCGATGCGCGCAAAGACGCGGACGACGTCCTTCACCCGCTTCACCTCGCGGAAGTTGGACATGTGGGTGATGACCCGATTTCCCGCCGGCGCCAGGTCGGCGCACTTGGCTTCGACGTCGGCCGGGGGGGCGGGATGATACTCGTCCAGATTGACGAAGTTCGGGATCGTGCGGATGTCGCAGCCCATGCAGCCGAACGCGCGGTAGGTCTCGTCGCGCAGGTAGTCGGATACCGCCGTCACGGCATCGGACTGCTCGATGGAAAACTTGGTGATCCCGTAGAAGTGCGACTCCTGCCCAACGAGCGTGATGTCGGTCCCGTGAAGCGTCGTGATCACCCGGAGATCGCGGGTGCCGCGCAACATCTCGCGGGCGAGGTACGCCGTGGTTGCGTGGGGAATCGCGTAGTGGACGTGGAGGATCTCCAGCTCCTCGCGCAGCGCCACCTCCTGCTGCTTGGACGCGAGGGCCAGGGTGTAGGGGTAGTGCTCGAAAAGCGGATACCGCCCCATCCGGGTCTCAACCTGGTGAAAGTAGACGTGCGGCACGTAGCCGCGGAGCCGGAAGGGCGAGTCGTAGGTGATGAAGTGCACCTCATGCCCGCGCCGCGCGAGGTCGAGCCCGAGCTCGGTGGCCACGGCGCCGGAGCCGCCGTACGTCGGATAACAGGTGATACCGATCCTCACGGATGCGATCTCCTCTCCCACGCGACGGCGATCTCGGCAGCCAGGCGCTCCGGCGCCCGGCTGGCGTCGAGGGTGAGCGCGGGCGCGCCGAGCTGGTGGCGGAACCAGGTCTCCTGCCGCTTGGCGTAGCGCCGGGTGCCGAGGGCGATCGCCTCGGCCACGCTCGCCCGCGGTCGCTTGCCGTGAAGGTACTCGACCGCCTCCCGAATGCCGATCCCGTCGAGCCCGGCGGCGTGCGCCGGGTGTCCCTCGGCCAGGACCGAGGCCACCTCCTCGATCAACCCCCGGCGAATCATCTCGTCCGCACGCCGCGCGATCCGCTGGTGCAGCACCGCGCGGGGCGCCGAAAGCACCACGTACCATGCGTCCACGCTGCCGCTGCTCCGGGCCGCCTGCTGCCACCATTCGAGCGCGCGTCCGGTGAGGAGCGCCAGTTCGAGCGCGCGTGCGGCCCGCTGGCGGCCGCCGCCTCGGACGGCGGGGTCGAGGCGAGACACCCAACGGATGAGCTCGCGCGGCTCGAGCCGGGCGAGCCACGCATCCAGGGCGCGGCGGCGCGCCGCCTCGAGCGGCGGCTCCAGAAAGAGCCCGTCGGCGAGCGCGCGCACGTACAGGCCCGTGCCGCCCACGACGACCGGCAGCTTGCCGCGGCCGGCGATGTCGCCGATCCAGCCGTCAGCCTCGCGGGCAAAGCGTCCGGCGCTGTAGCGCTCACCCGGCTCGATGAGATCGAGCCCATGGTGCGGAGTGCGAAGCCGCTCGCGGCGCGTCGGCTTGGCGGTGCCGATGTCCAGCCGCCGATAGACCTGACGCGAATCGGCCGAGACGATCTCGAGCGGCCAATGCGCTGCGAGTGCCAGGGCAACAGCGGTCTTGCCGATTCCGCTCGGTCCCACGATGACGGGGACCTTAGCGGCGGCCAAATCGGCGCTCCAGCTCGTCGCGCGGCAGTTGCACGATCGTCGCACGGCCGTGTACGTCGTGCGGCGGGAGGTCGGTCTCGAAGAGCCGGAAGAGAAGCGCGCGCATCTCGCCATCGCTCAGCGCCTGGCCAGCCTTGACGGCGGCTCGGCAGGCGTAGGTCGCGGCAAACCGCTCGAGCCGGTTGGCCCATCCTCCAAAACGGCCGCGCGCCAAGTCCGCGATCATCTCGCGAAAGCAGGCGCCGCCGTCGAACCGCGGGTGAGGTGAGGGGACGGCGTGGATGGCCACCGCGCGGCCGCCGAACGGGTCCACCTCGAACCCGATGGCCCGGATCTCCTCGGCGTGGGCCTCGACCGCGTCGAGCTCCTCGTCGGAGAGCTCGAGCGTGAGCGGCAACAGGAGGCGCTGCGCTGCGGCGCCGCCGCGGGTGAGCTGCGCCAGCACCGCCTCGTAGAGGACCCGCTCGTGGGCCGAGTGCTGGTCCACGATTACGATGCCCTCGGGCGCCTCGTAGAGGATGTAGGTCGCGAAGATCTGGGTGAGCGGCGCGGCGAACCCGGCGACGTGCTCGTGGCCGGCGGCCGTGAGTGGCGCAGCAGCCGGAAGCTCGAGGGTTGCCGGCGCGGGCTCCGGCGAGTCGCTCCCGAACGTTGCCGCCGCGGCACCTGCGTCAGCGGCCGCTCCGGCGGGAAGCGGCCGCCAGCTCCCGATCGGCGCCGCCGCCGCGAGCGCGCCCAACGCGTGGCGTACGGCCTCCTCCGCCACGCGCTCGGCGCCGATCCGGTCGCGAAAGCGCACCTCGAGCTTGGCGGGGTGGACGTTTACGTCCACATCCGACGGCGTCACCGTCATCGCGAGCAGCAGTGACGGCCGGTCGCCCGGATGGATGGCTGCGCGATAGCCGGCCTCCGCCGCGCGCACGAGAAAGGGATCCTTGAATGGCCGGCCGTTGACGAAAAGCTGCGTGCGCCGGCCCGTGGGTGCGGCGTCCGCCGGGCGTTGCACGAATCCGTGCACCTGGAAGGCGCCGGCCGCGTAATGCACCGGCACGAGCGTGCCCGTCAGCTCGCGGCCCCAGACGCCCGTGAGACGCTCCACCAGCGTCTCGTCCGGCGCGAGCCGGAGGCGACTGGCCGCGTCCACCTCGAGCTCGATGCCGACTTCGGGATGGGTGAGTGCCAGCGTCGCGAGCGCCTCGTAGGCGGCGCGCGTTTCGCTGGCGGTCGAGCGGAGGAATTTGCGGCGCGCCGGCGTATTGAAGAAAAGGCCGCGCACCGAAACCGTCGTGCCGCGCTGGCGCGCCGCCGGTGCCACGCGGTCGAGCCGGCCGCCCGTGACGGCCAGCTCCGAGCCCTCGCCATCGCCCTCCGACGTGAGGAGGGCGAGCCGCGAGACCGACGCGATCGCCGGCAGCGCCTCGCCGCGGAAGCCGAACGTGCTCACGCCCACGAGATCGGCCGCACTCCTGATCTTGCTCGTGGCGTGGCGGTCGAGCGCCAGCACCGCGTCGTCGCGCCCCATGCCCGAGCCGTCGTCGCTCACCTCGATGAGCGTCTTGCCGCCCTGCTCCAGCCGCACCCGCACGTGGCGCGCGCCGGCGTCGATGGCGTTTTCGACCAGCTCCTTCACCACGGACGCAGGGCGCTCGACCACTTCACCGGCGGCGATCTGGTCCGCGACGGCATCGGGCAGAATGGCAACGCGGCGCGCCATCGCTCAGCTCGCGCGCAGGACGAACACCGATTCCTCCTCGACCCAGCCGAGCCGGCCATCCGGTGCCGTGACCATGACCCAGTTGGGTGCGCGGCGCATGACGAGGAGCGCGCTCCCCGCGCCGAGCGACGCCAGCGTGGGCGCGCGCTCGTGCGGTGAGAGCTGGAGCGGAATCGGCGTCAGCACGACGGCGAGCGGCCGCTCCTGCCGGCGCCGAACGAGTAGCCCCGCCGCGCCCAGCGAGGCGGCCACGAGGAGCGCAGCGAGCGCGAAGTCCCGGCGGCGGGGCCGGAAGGTGAGACCGGCCCAACCCAGAATCCAGAGCGGGAGCGCCGCGAGCGCCAGCTCCTGCCAGGTGACCGGCGGCAACCAAAGTCGCGAGGCTGAACCTTCGTCGGGCGGCGGGACCAGCTCGAGCGCGCTGCGCACGGTGCGCTCGCGTGGAGCGAGGCGGCTCGCCTGGCGCCACGCCGCCGCTGCGCGGCCGTCCAGCCCAAGCCGGTAGTATGCGGCGCCGAGGTCGTACCAGTTGGCGGGACTGTCGGGCCGCTCCGCGGTGCGCTCTGCAAAGGCGTCGGCCGCGGGGCGGAGCTCACCCTGGGCGTAGAGCTGCTCGGGCGAAGGCTCGAGGGTCCGCGCAAGGCCGACGCTCGCCCCGAAGCTTGCGACGACAATCAGCGCGCACATCGTGAGCGCCACTGCCCGATGGCCGCCGCGCGCTCCGCGCCAGTCTTCGGCCGCCGGCGCGAGGCGGTCCACGATCGCCCGCGCCTCGGCGGAGAGCTGCGCCGGCACGGGTCCGCCTGCGGGTCCGTAGCGCAGTGCACGCAATCGCTCACGCAACTCGACCAGCCGGGCCGCGTCCTCGGGCGCGATGCCCGCCGTGCGCAGCGCCGCGACGAGATTCGCCCCGTCCAGCGCTTCGGGCGTGGGAACGAGCACGCGGAGCAGCCGCTCGAGACGAGCCTCGGCGTCGGGCGAGCCTGTGGCGGGGGATCGGTCCGCAGCCGGCCGCCGCCGCGCGTGCCGGAGCCGGCGTGTGCACCACGCGAGCGGCGGCAGCAGGAGCAGGATGGCGACGAGCCACGCGGGCATCGCGCGCACGATGCGCCAGGCGAGCGGCGGCCCCTCGTCCGCAAGCAGCGGCGGCGGGAGCGGCCGAGCGATGCGGGCGTCGCTTCCGCGCGCCACCGCGAGCACGGCAGGCGCCATCGCTGCCGAGTGATACGCACCGGCGGCGACATCGAAGAAGGGATAGGTCGCGCCGGGGAGCCGGAGTGGACCGGCGGAGTCGGGCACGACGGTGAAGCGAAAGATCTTGGAGCCGCCAAGGTGCCCGTCGGTAACCGACACGTGCTCGTCCACGCCGTCCGGGTAGGCGCGCACGCCGTGCGGCCAACTGAGGTCCGGCGCGGGCCAGAGCGCCGGATTGCCCTCGCCGCTGATCTCGAACGCCACGCTCACCGGCTCGCCGGCGCGCGCCGCCGGCGGGTTGGCGGTGCGGTCGACGCGAAGCCCCTGCCCGACCGCGCCCGCATAGCCCACGGGACGCCCGGCGAGCGGCGTCGGAGTGACGGCGAGTGTCTCGGGGAGGCTCGTGAGGGTGAAGCGCTCTTCCTGGCTGAAGAACTGGAGCGCGAGCGGCACGCCGTACTTGAGCACCGCGGGCCCGATCGTGATGCGTCCGGCGACGAGCGGAAAGAGCACCTGGTGCGCCACGAACAGATCGTACAGCGTACCGCCGACCATGCGGCTCGCGGCGATGCCGGAGGGCACCGGTTGCGGGTAGCTCCATACGCCTTCCACGACGGGCGGCTGCAGCGTGGGCGGGCGGCGGAGCCGCACCCGAAGATCGCGGGGAAACCATGCCGCCGTGAGCACGTCCACCTGCTCCCCGATCTCGGCGCTCGCGCTCGAGATCACGAGGCTTACGGCGGGCTCGCCTGCCTTGGCCGGCGGCGGTGCCCGCGCAAGCAGGCGCCGAAGCATCGGGTTCGTCGCCACCGCCTGCGCGCCGGGCTCGTCGTCGACCCGCACGGCGACGGGGGCCGCGGCCGTCGACGCGCTGCCCTGAATGGCCCGCGCGGGGCCCAGACGCCAGTGACCCGCCTTGATGGCCCGGAGCCGGAGCTCGAGCGTGAGCGTGCGCGCCGTGCCGGTGGCCGCGCCCGCGTCCTGCGAGACCTCGGTCCGCTCGCTCCGGCTCAGCAGCTCGAAGCCGGATATCGTGGGTACGGAGACCTGCATTGGCGCGACTGCGCTGCTGGTGGCGCGGACCGTAAAGACGATCTCGTCCCCCACCGCGACGTGGTTCCGATCCACATCCGCGGCGACGGCCGGGCCCGGCGCCTGACGCTGAGGGCCGGGATGCGCCGCCGCGAGCAGCACGAGCAGCCATGTCACCAATCCTTCACGCCTCCGGCGCTCCCCTGGAATCGCCGCTGCTGTTCGGCGCGGGTCGCCTGCTCCTGTCGCTCCATGGAGTTGAGAATCTGCTCGGCTTCCGCCCGACTCAAGCCCTGGCCCGAGGGGCGCGGCGGCGGCGGGGCTGCGCTGCTCCCTCCGCCCTTGGACGGCGGACTCGCGCCTCCGCCAGCCGAAGGCGGCGGTGGTGGCTTCCGCCGAAGCGCCAGCTCGAGGTTCCACTTAGCGCGGGCCGATGCGGGCTCGAGCAGGAGCGCATCCTCGAGGTTCGCCGCGGCCTCGTCGAGCAGCGTCGAGCGCCGTGCGGAGTCAGCCGCCGCCTGCACCAGCGCCGCGGTGCCAAGGTTGTAGAGCGCGCGATACCTGAGTGCCGGGTCGGGCGACTTGGCCGCTTCGGCCAAGGCGCCGCGGGCCACGTCGTAGCGACCGGCCGCCATCGCGGCGGTGCCGGCATTGTAGAACGCCGTGTCGCGCGCGGCGCCGCCGCTGGCCTGCTTCAGGTACTCCTCGGCCGCGCGCACCGGATTGCCCGCGGCGAGCGCACGCTCGCCGGGTGCCGGCCGCTGCGCCTGCGACGGCGCGGCGAGCAGCGCAAGGCCGCCAATCGCGGCGAGCGCGGGGCCGGGGCGCGCGAGTGTAAAGACGAGGAGTGTGAACGCGGCGAGCAGGACCGGAATCCACGCACGCGGCAGCAGGTCGGCGATGCGCGTTTCGGTGGTCGGGGTGCGCTTGAGCGCGGCGGCGAGGCTCGCGACGGCGCCGGCCTGGTCCGGAAGGTTGGCCGGCACCAGCGTACCGTCGGCCGCGTCGGCGATGGCGCGGAGCACGTCGTCGCGGCGCGCGGTTTCGACCGGGCGGCCATCGGCGTCGAGCTTGTACTCGAGCAGGTGGCCCAGCGAATCGCGGATCGGAATCCGCACGGGCGCGGCACCCCCTTCGGCCACCAGCACGAGCTTGATGCCGTGCGCCTTGAGCGCCGCGGCTTCGGCGATCGCATCGGGCAGTGTGTCGTGCCCCTCGCCGTCGGTAAAGACGACCAGCAGCTTGTCCGCGCCATCGCCACCTGCCGCGAGCAACTCGCTGCCTTGCCGGAGCACCGCCGAGAGATCGGTCCCGCCTTCACTCGCGAGATCGGGGTCGAGGCCGTCGAGGTACATGCGCACCGCGCCGCCATCGATCGTGAGCGGCGTGAGGATGTAGCTCCGGCCCGCGAACGCCAGGAGGCCAAGCCGGTCGCCCTCCTGGTCCTGCACCAGCCGGCGGCACTCCCGCACGGCGCGCTGCAGGCGGTTCGGGCTCACGTCTTCGGCGAGCATCGATCGGCTGATATCGACCGCGAGCACCATGTTGAGCGCCTCGCTCTCGCTCGTCACCCGGGCGCGCCCGCCGCGGGGCCCCGCGAGCGCCACGCCCGCGAGGAGTGCCGCAAGCCCGAAGACGAGCGGCGCCCGCCGTGCCCGTCCCCGCGCCATTCGGCCGAGAGCGCGCGACCACGCCTCGGCGAGCATGACGCGCCGGCGCCGCGCGAACCAGGCAAGCGCGCCGACGGCAAGCGCCAGCACCGGTGCCAGTGCGAGCAGGAGCGGCGCCTCGAAGATCACGGGACCCGTACCACCAGCGTGGCGTCGAGCAGGAGCTCCAGACCCAGCGCGAACAGTCCGAGCAGCACGAGGCCGCGGGTGGACTCGTCGAACCGGGTGTAACGCGTCATCACTGTAGGCGTGCGCTCCAGCCGATCGATCTGCTGGAAGATGCGGGTGAGTGCCTCGCTGTCCTTTGCTCGGAAGTAGCGGCCGCCGGTCTTGTCGGCGATCTCGCGCAGCAGGTCCTCGTCAATCTTGACCGGCAGGACCTCGTAGCGAAAGCCGCCGCCCAGCGCGCGGCCCGTCGGAATCGGGGCCTCGCCCTCGGTGCCGACGCCGATGGTGTAGACCTTGATTCCGTACGCCGCCGCCGTGGCCGCCGCAGTACGCGGATCGATCAGGCCCTTGTTGTTCTCCCCATCGGTGAGGAGCAGAATCACTTTCGATTTGTCGGGCGCGCGGCGCAGGCGATTCACGGCGACGGCAAGGCCGCTGCCGATCGCCGTCCCATCTTCCAGCGTGCCGATCCGGATGTCGCTCACCGCCTGCTCTACCACCGGATAGTCGAGCGTCACCGGCACCTGCGTCAGCGCCTCGCCGGCAAAGGCGACGAGGCCAATCCGGTCCGCGTCGCGCCCGCGGATGAACGCGACCGCCTGCCGCTTGGCCACCTCCAGCCGGTTGGACGGCGCGAAGTCCTCCGCCAGCATGCTGCTCGAGATGTCGATCGCGATGACGATCGCGATGCCTTCCTTCTTGAGCTCCACCCGGTCACCGCCGATCCGCGGACCCGCCGCCGCCACGATCCAGGCGGCCAATGCGAGCCCGCGGAGCCAGACCGGGAGGCGCACCCACCACGCCGGCCGCGCGATGCGCGCCGCGAGGCTCACATCGCTGTACGGGGCGGCGGGAGACGTGCCGCGACGGCGGCGCCACCACCAGAGCGGCAGCGCGAGCAGCAGGAGCAACAGCCAGGGGCGGGAGAACGTCATGCGGCCAGGGACGCTTCCAGCGCATCGGCGCGCCGCAACAGCCCGGCCGCGTCGGCGTCGTCACCCGGCGCGAAGCGCGCTGCGTTGAGCGCGCGGAGCAGCGCGCCCAATTCCGCGAGAGGCCAGTCGGGCCGGCGGGTGGCCAGGAGCGCAAGACACCATTCGGTCTCCATGCCCGCATCGGCCTCAGGCACCCGTGCCGCCAGCACGGCACGAAGCCGTGCGGCGGCCGCGTCCGCCGTCACGCGTGTCTCGCCGGCCCGGGCCCACCGCGCGAGCGGCAACACCGGCGCCGGCATGGCACCGGCATCGGGCACCGGCACGCTGCGGCCGCGGCGGCGCCAGAGCAGGTGCACCGGTACCAGCGCGAGTGCCGCGCCTCCCAGCAGAATGAGGATTGGCAGCACGCGCCTCTCCCGCGTCGGCACGATCGGAACGCGCGGCTGCGGCCGGAGCGCCGAAACAGACCGCGCTGGCAGCACGCTCGCGACGACGAGCGTCACCGAATCAGGCGGCAGCGAATCGACGCGCCCATCCGCAGAGAGCAGCACCGGGCCGGGGACGGGCACCGTGTGCTCGCCGGGCATCCACACGGTGACCGGATACGCGACCACCGCCGAGTCGCCCCGCAGTGTCACGCGCGGTGAGCCGAGCACTTCCAGCGGGTCGGCCGGCTTCCAGTCGGCGGCGCGCACCTCGCGCCCCGGCGGCACGGCTACCGTGCGCTGGACCCAGAACGTGTCGCCCACCGTGGCGAGCTGCAGCAGCAGGCCCAGCGCGATCATCGCGTTCCCGCGCGCCGGGCGCGCACGGCAAAGTGGCGCCGGAGCGGAATCTTGTAGTCGCGGCCGGTGGCGAGCTCGAGATGATCGGCGCCCGCGGCCGTGAGCGCGTGGTGCCGCGCCTCGCGCCGGCGCTCCGCCAGCCGCGCAATCCGCTCCCGCACCGCGCGGTTGCCGGTGTCCACCAGTACGCGGCGCCCGGATTCCGCATCGGCCAGCTCGATCCAGCCCGATTCGGGCAGCCGCTCTTCCCGCGCATCGTCGACCGTGATCGCCACCACGTCGTGCCGCCCCGTGAGCCGGCGCAGCGGACGCTCCCAGCCTTCGGCGAGAAAATCCGAGAGGACGACGACCGTGCTCCGGTGCCGCAGCAGCCGGCCCGCGTAGGTGAGGCCCGCCGCGAGATCGGTGGCGCGCCCCCGCGGCTCGAACGCGACGAGATCGCGAATGACCCGGAGCGCATGCCGGCGCCCTTTTCGCGGCGGCACTACGTGCTCCACCGCGTCGGTGAAGAAGAGCGCACCCACGCGGTCGTTCTCCTCCGCCGCGGCGAGCGCAAGCACCGCGCCCACCTCGACGGCGAGCCCCGCCTTGGTCACCGGCTCACCGAAGCGCGTGGAGCCGGACTCGTCGACCACGAGCAGCACGGTGAGCTCGCGCTCTTCGGTAAAGGTCTTGACGTAGGGCGTCCCGAGGCGGGCCGAGACGTTCCAGTCGATGGTCCGGAAGTCATCGCCGGGCTCGTAGGTACGCACCTCGGCGAACTCCATCCCCTGCCCGCGAAAAACCGAGCGGTATTCGCCGGCAAAGAGCGACCCCACGAGCCCGCGCGTGCGCAGCTCGATCGCCTTCACCTGCTTCAGAATTTCGGGATCGATGCTCATGCGACGCCCGGCTCGCCGCTCTTGCGCACGGCCGCGCCTCAGGGCGCGCGAACGGCGTCGAGCACCCGCGTCACCACGCCGTCCGTGGTGAGGTCTTCCGCCTCGGCTTCGAAGGTGAGCACGATGCGATGGCGCAGGACGTCGGGCGCGAGCGCGCGCACGTCCTCGGGCACCACGAAGCCGCGGCCGCGCAAAAAGGCGTGGGCACGCGCGGCCTGCGCCAGCGCGATCGACGCGCGCGGCGAGCCGCCGAACGCCACCAGCGGCCCGAGCTCGGCGAGACCCACCGTGGCCGGCTCGCGCGTCGCGCGGACCAGGTCCACGATGTAGTCCACCACCTTCTGGTCCATGTAGAGGTCGGCGATCGCCGCGCGCGCCGCGAGAATGGTCGCCGGCTCGAGCAGCCGTTCCACCGGGATCTCCTTGCCGCCGCTCATGCGGAGGAGCACTTCTTTCTCCTCGTCGCGGCTGGGATAGCCAACGCGCACCTTGAGCATGAACCGGTCGAGCTGCGCTTCGGGCAGCGGATAGGTGCCTTCGCTCTCGATCGGGTTCTGCGTTGCGAGCACGAGGAACGGCTCCTCCAGCGGAAAGGTGGTCCCACCGATCGTCACCTGCTTCTCCTGCATCGCCTCGAGCAGAGCCGCCTGCACCTTGGCGGGGGCACGGTTGATCTCGTCGGCCAGGATGATCTGCGCGAAGAGCGGCCCCTTCTTGACGTGAAACTCCTGGGTCTTCTGGTCGAAGACCATCGTGCCGATGAGATCGGCAGGCAGAAGGTCGGGCGTGAACTGGATCCGCGAGAACGACGCGTCAATGATCTCGGCCAGCGTGCGCACCGCCAGCGTCTTCGCGAGCCCCGGCACGCCCTCGAGGAGGATGTGGCCGCCGGTGAGGAGCCCCACCAGGAGTCGCTCGATCATGGCATCCTGTCCCACCAGCCGGCGCCCCACCTCCTCCACCACCCGCTGCACGGGCACCGGATCGGCGGCAGGCGTGAACGGCCGCGCGGTTGTCGTCATGTCGTCTCCATGGTCTCGATCATTCCGGCTCCATGCCGATCGCGCGGTAGATGGCCGCCTCTTCCCTGGGTGTGAGCGGCCGCGATTCGCCCGGCGCGAGATCACTGAGCCGGACCGGCCCGTACGAGAGCCGCGCCAGCCGGTCCACCCGAAGCCCGAGCGCCTCGCACCAGCGGCGCACGATGCGATTGCGCCCTTCGGCAAGCGTCACGTCGATGATGCTGCGCCCCTCGTGTCCCGACCGCACCCGTACCTCGCTGGTGACGACCGGGCGCCCCTCCACCGCCACGCGGCGATGCACCGCCTGGGCCAGCTCGGCCGTCGGGCGGCCATGCACCAGCGCGACGTAATGGCGCGGGATCCGATAGCGCGGATGGGTGAGGCGATGGACGGCCTCGCCGTCGGTCGTGAGCAGCAGCAGGCCGGTGGTGTTGACGTCGAGCCGGCCGACGTAGGTGAGCCCCGCCGTATTCTCGATGAAATCGAAGACGGTGCGGCGCCCCTCGTCGTCTCTCGCGGTGGTGACGACACCCAGCGGCTTGTGGAAGGCGAGCCAGCGGCGCGCCTGCACCTGCACGCGCCGGCCGCTCACCGTGATCGACTGCCGGTCGGGATCGACCTTGGAACCGAGCCGCATCACGGTGCCATCCACCCGCACCCGCCCCGCCTCGATCAGCCGCTCCGCCTCACGGCGGGAGGCAACCCCGGCGCGCGCCAGCGCCCGCTGGAGCCGCATCTCGCTCACGATTCGGCGGGCACGTAGGCCGCAGCGTCGTCGGCCCCCTCCGCGCTCGGGCGATGCGGCTGCAAGGCGATCGTCAGCTCTTCCACCTTGGGCAGGTCGGCGAGATCGCGGAGACCGAGCAGCTCGAGGAAGAGCGGCGCCGTGCCGTAGAGCATGGGGCGCCCGAGCGCGTCGCTCCGGCCGACGACTTCGATCAGCCCGCGCTCCTGCAGCGAGCGCAGCACGCCGCCGGCCGACACGCCGCGGATCTCCTCGATCTCGGCGCGCCCGACCGGCTGCCGGTAGGCGATGACCGCAAGCGTCTCGAGCGCCGCGGCCGTGAGCCGGGCCTGCCGCTGGGCGAACTGCGCGCGCTCGATGGCCGCGGCGTGCACCGCGCGGGTGAGAACCTGGTACCCTCCCGCAAGCTCGGCCAGCTCGACACCGTGCTGGTCGAAGTCGTAATGCTCGCGCAATTGCTCCAGCGCCGCGCGCACGTCGGCGAGCGTGGCTTCCGGCTCGAGCAGGCACAGCTCCTCGGTCGTAAGCGGGCGCGCGGCGGCGAAGAGCGCGGCCTCAAGCAGTTGCGCGAGCGGCGTCACGGGCGATCACCATCGGCGCGAACGGCGCCGGCTGTGAGAGGGAGAGGGAGCCGCGCCTGGCCAGCTCGAGCAGCGCGAGCAGTGTGGAGAGCACGTCGGCGATCGTTGCCGCGGGCCCGACCGCGTCGAGCCAGCCGATTTCCGCCATCGCGTCGAGCAGCGACTCAATGCGCTGCATGGCGCCTTCGACGTCGAGCGGCCGCGCGACGACGCGGTGGAGCACCGGCGAGGGAATCGCGGCGATGACCCGCTCGACCGCCTGCAGGAGTTGCATCAGATCGAGCGTGAGCGGCGCAGGGGGCATCACCGGAGCCGATGGCAGATAGCCCCGCGCCATCCGCTCCGAACGCCGCGCCGCCGCGCCGCCGAGCCAGAGAGCTACTTCGCGAATCTGCTGATACTCGAGCAGCCGGCGGACGAGATCGGCGCGCGGGTCCTCCCATCCGTCGTCGTCCAGCGCGCGCGGGAGCAGCATCTGCACCTTGAGCCGCACGAGGCGGCTCGCCATCTCGAGATAATCGGCGGCCTGGTTGAGTCCCAGCCGATTGATGGCCTCCAGGAACTGGCCGCAGATCCGCGCGATGGGGACGTCGGCGATCTCGAGCTGCTCCTCGCGCAGGAGGTGCAACAGCAGGTCGAGCGGGCCGGAAAACTCCTCCAGCTCGACCAGGAAACCGGGCTCGGCGCCAAGCGCCGCGGTGGGCGCATCGCGTCCCGGCGCGGCCCGCTCCGCCATGCCGGGCTTAGCCCGCGGCTCCGTCATGGCCGCCTCCCGCTCGGCCGGCTCGATCGTGGCGTGCGCCGTCACGCTGCGCGCATCATGAAAAGATGTTCCATCCGTTGCCCACCGCGTACGGCAGTACGAGATGCAGCAGATACACCATGCCGTACTGCGCCGGAATCAGCAGCTTCGAGAGCACTGGCTGCGCGAAGAAGATGAGCACGAGAAGCGGCAGGAAGCCGAAACGCTGGAGCGACCGGTAGCGCGCGCCGAGACCGGGCGGAAGCAAATGGTAGAAGAGGTGCGAGCCGTCGAGCGGCGGGATCGGGATGAGATTGAAAAAGCAGAGCACGAGGTTGAGCCAGATGCCGAGGACCATCATGCGCTGCAGCGTGTCGGCGACGACCATAATGCCGGGCGCCCGCGCGGCCACGAAGCCGATCACAATGAACGCGAGCGCGCAGAGCACGGCGAGCCCGAGATTGGTCACCACGCCGGCGGCGGAGACGATGATGTCGCCCCGGCGATAGTTCTTGTACTTGCGCGGATTTACCGGCACGGGTTTGGCGCCCCCGAAGGTGAAACGCCCGCCAGATATCCACCAGAGCAGCGCCGGAAAAATGATGCTCATCCAGGGGTCGATGTGGGGCACCGGGTTGAGCGTGAGCCGGCCAAGCATGTAGGCCGTATCGTCGCCCTCGCGGAGTGCCGCCGCTCCGTGGGCGTACTCGTGCGCCACGAGCGAAAAGACGAGCACCGGCAGAGCGAGGATGAAGTCTTGAAGCAGCGCGGGATTCCCGGGCGAAGGCCGGGAGAAGGTTACATGAGGGGGAGCGGCAAGTCAAAGCGCGGCGCGCAGGACAAAACGCTGCACGGCTTGACCTTGCGCCGGCGCGCGCCTACCTTTTCCGCCTCGTTGGCACCGGTGCCCCGGCCCGGTGCTTTCCAGCATCGGTCGAGCAATTTTTCGTGAGGTGGTCGTGCCGCGAACCAAGTCCGCCAAGAAACAGTTGCGCCAGTCTCGGGCCCGGACGCAGAACAACCGCATGCAGCGGAGCCGGCTCCGGTCGGCCATCAAGAAGGCGCGGACCGCCGCCAAGGGCCCGGACGCCGAGCGGGCTTACGCTGAAGCGGCAAAGCTGCTCGACCGCGCCGGCCGGAAGAACATCGTCCACCACAACACCGCGAACCGACAGAAGAGCCGGCTCGCCAAACTTATCCGCCCCGCCTAACTCAGAGCGCCGCCAGCTCCGCGCCGCACCGCTCGCAGTACCACTCGGTCGCGCGGTTGAGCGTTCCGCACTCCCCGCACTTCAGGGTCTTTTGCTGCGATGCGGGCCCCGGCTTGGCCGATGGCTGCGTCGCCACGGGCGCGCCCGCTGGCGCGCTGCCGGGCGGCGCACTCGATACCGGCATGCCGGCGGGGCTGCCCGCTCCGCCCGCGTGGTCCGGCACCCTTGGGCGCTCGCCGCTCACCGACTTGAGAAACGCCAACTCGTCCATTCCGGCCGGCTGAGGCGCCGGCTTGGGCACGAAGCGCGGCGCCCCGGGAGCCGGTGCCGGCGGCGCAGCGTCGATCACCGGCTGTATCTCCGGCGGCGAGCCGGCGGCTGCGGATTCATCCGGCGTCGGATCCGGCAGCATTTCGATCGCCGGTTCCGGGGCGGGTACGCGGGCAGGCTCGGCCTTTACCGCCTCGACCCTCGGCGGCTCGATCATCGGCTGCGGCTTCGGCGGCACTGGCTTGGGCGATGCCGAAATCAAGCCCTGCACCTCGACCAGCCGTTTCACCTCGGCCATGATCGTGGCGAGCTCGTTCCGGACCTTTTCGAGCGTTTCCGAGGTCTCGTCGCTCAGCGCGCGCCACTCGTCGTCCGAGTACTCGCCGACCGCGTGACGCACGCCGGCCTCGGCCAGCACCTCCTCGGCATCCGCCCGCCGGCCCTCCAACTCTGCCTGTGCGCTCCGCTGCCTTTCCAGCTCCTCGTTGATCGTCGCGCCGTGCGACTTGAGCTGGTCAATCACGCCGTCGAGGCGCTGGGCATAGTCGGCACGGACCTTATCGCGCACGCCCGGCGGCGCCGAGCCGGCCGCGGTATCGAGCTTGGTAAGCCATTGCTGAAAGCGGGCCCGCTCCTGGAGCAGATGCTCGATCGCGGTGCCGCCGGAGGTGGGAGCGTCAGCCATCGCGGGACTTTCCTCTCAGGTGCTGGAGAGCCTGAAGCTGGTCAGTGGTGAGGCGCGTGACGCGGCCGAGCGCGCGCGCGGCGAACAGGATACGGGCGGCGTGTTCCAGGCTCTCCATGCGGATGCGCGCCACCGTGAGATCGGCGCCCCAGGTGACCGCGCCGTGGTTGGCGAGGAGCACCGCGGGATGCCGGGCCAGGAAGGGGGCCGCCACGTCGCCGAGCGCGGGCGTGCCCGTCGTGGCATACGGCACCACTGGCACCTCGCCCATGAGCAGCGCGACTTCGGCCAGCACGTCGCCCGGAATCGGTTCGCCGGCCACCGCAAATGCGGTCGCGACCGGCGGGTGCGCGTGGACCACGGCGCCGCACTCCTCCGACTGGCGGTAGACCCGAAGATGCAAATCTAATTCGCTCGACGGCCGTCGGAACCGGGGGCGGCGGGGGCCGGCGGGGGATCCGACCGGGGCCCCGGCGAGCGTCACCTCGACCAGATCGCTCGCCTCGAGCTCCGCCTTGAGGCAGCCGCGCGGCGTCACCAGGATCCGGTCCGGCCCAAGCCGTACGGACACGTTTCCGTCCGCGCCCGCAATCAGCCCCGCCTCCCAGAGCCGCCGGCAGCAGCGGACGACGTCCCGTGCCGCGCCACGCGCCCGCATTGGGGTCAATCGCCCCGCTGGTAGACGACCTGTCCCCGCACGATCGTGAGCGTGGCGCGCCCCGTGAGCTCCCGCCCGGCAAAGGGCGTGTTCCGGCTTTTCGAGAACGACTCGTCGGGCCGCACCGTCCACTGCGCAGTGGGGTCGAACACGGTCACGTCTGCCGGCGCGCCCGGCGCCAGCGTGCCGCCCGGCAGCCCGAACACCCGCGCCGGGAGCGTGCTCATCCGCTTCACCAACTCGGGCAGCGTGAGAAGGCCGCTTTCGACCAGCTCGGTGACGGCAAGCCCGAGCGCCGTCTCCAGCCCGATGATCCCGTTCGGCGCGTCGTCGAACTCGCGCTCCTTTGCATCGTAGTGGTGCGGCGCGTGGTCGGTCGCGATCACGTCGATCGTCCCGTCCCGAAGCGCCTGCCGAATCGCTTCACGGTCCTCGGCCTCGCGGAGCGGCGGGTTCATCTTGGCGTTGGTGTCGTAGCCCTCGCAGGCCAGGTCGGTGAGCGAGAAGTGGTGCGGCGTGGCCTCGGCCGTGACCCGAATGCCCCGCTCCTTGGCTCGGCGGATCAGCTCGACCGAGCCGCGCGTCGACATGTGGCAGAGGTGCACGTGCCCACCGGTGAGCTCGGCCAGAAGGATGTCGCGTGCGACCATGATCTCTTCGGCCGCCGCCGGAATCCCCTTGAGACCGAGCCGAGTCGCCACCAAGCCCTCGTGCATCACGCCGCCGGCCGAGAGCGTTGGGTCCTCGCAGTGGTCGGCGACGGGGATGCCGAACGTCTTGGCGTACTCGAGCGCGGTGCGCATGAGGTGACTCGAGACCACCGGCTTCCCGTCGTCGCTCACCGCGACGGCGCCCGCGCCCACCAGCTCGCCGAACTCCGCCAGTTGCTGCCCCCTCTGCCCGAGCGAGATGGCGCCGATCGGATAGACCCGCGCCTTGCCCGCGCGCTGCGCCTGCGCCTTGATGAAGCCCACGACGCCCTGGTTGTCGCAGACGGGATCGGTGTTGGGCATGGCGCAGACCGCGGTGAACCCGCCGGCGGCCGCGGCCATCGAGCCGCTCGCCACGGTCTCGAGATCCTCCTGTCCCGGCTCGCGCAGGTGCACGTGCACGTCGATGAGGCCGGGGCACACGACCTGGCCGGTCGCGTCCACCACCATCGCGCCCGCGATGCCGCTCGCTCCCCCAAGGTTTCGCCCGACCGCCTCGACCCGCCCGTCCAGCAGATAGACGTCCGCCACGCCGTTGGCCGCCGCGTCCGCGACGGCGCCGCCGCGTGATGGATCGATCACCTGCCCGCCCCGGATCAGAATCCCGCTCAATGGTCCTCCCCGCGGCCGGCCGCCTGAGCCCAGTCCGGCGCGCCGCCCGCCAGCAGGTAGAGCACCGCCATGCGGACCGCGACGCCGTTCGTCACCTGCGGCAGGATCACGCTGTGCGGGCCGTCGGCGACGTCACTGTCGATCTCGACGCCGCGGTTCATCGGGCCCGGGTGGAGGATGAGCAGATCCTTTGGCGCCCGCGCGAGCCGCTCGCTGGTGACACCGAAGACCCGATTGTACTCGCGCAAAGAGGGAATGAACCCGGTCTGCATCCGCTCGAGCTGCAGGCGCAGCACGTTGAGCGCGTCGGCCCACTGGATCGCGTCTTCAATCCGCGGCAGTACCGCGACGCCGAGCGCTTCGATGTTCCGAGGCAGGAGCGTGGCGGGACCGCAGACGCCCACCTGGGCGCCGAGCTTGAGGAGTCCCCAGATGTTGCTCCGCGCCACCCGGCTGTGCAGAATGTCGCCGCAGATCGCGACCTTGAGCCCCGCGAGGCGCCCGAAATGATCGCGCAGGGTGAGCATGTCGAGCAGCGCCTGGGTCGGGTGCTCGTGCTTGCCGTCGCCCGCGTTGATGACGTTGGACCGGATCCGGGAGCCCAGGAATTGGGCCGCGCCCGACGCGCCGTGCCGGATCACCACCATGTCGATCCGCATCGCCTCGAGGTTGCGCGCGGTGTCGACCAGTGTCTCGCCCTTGGAGACGGACGAGCCCTGCGGTGACACGTTCACCGTGTCCGCGCTCAGCCGCTTCTCGGCAAACTCGAACGAGATCCGGGTGCGGGTCGACGGCTCGAAGAAGAGATTGACGATCGTCTTGCCGCGGAGCGCCGGAACCTTCTTGATCGGCCGCTCGCTCACTTCCTTGAACGGCTCGGCGGTGTCGAGGATCAGCTCGAGCTGCGCGGGCGTCAGGTGCTCGAGCCCGATCAGGTCCTTGCCGAGGGCCGCGGAGGTCACGGCGTCACCGCACCAGCTCGACGGCATCGCGGCCGTCGAGCTCGCTCACGAAGACGTCCACGCGGTCGCCCGCGGTGGTCGTCACACTCGCGCCGCTGATGTCGGCCTGGATCGGCAGCTCACGCCCGCCCCGGTCAATCAGCACGCAGAGCAGGATGCGGCGGGGCCGCCCGAAGTCGGCGCACTCGTCGAGGGCCGCGCGCACCGTGCGCCCGGTGTAGAGCACGTCATCCACGATCACCACGGTCTTTCCGTCGAGGTCCGGCAGGCTGGTTTCGCCGACCACGGGCCGGGGGCCCACCGTCTGGAGATCGTCGCGATAGAGGGTGATGTCGAGCTTGCCCACCGGAACGGCGGCACCTTCGCCCTGCCCGATGAGCCCGGTGAGCCGGCTCGCCAGCTCCACGCCGCGGCGCTGAATGCCCACGAGCACGAGGTCCTCGGTCCCGTGGCAGCGCTCGACAATTTCCGATGCCATGCGCGCCAAAGCGCGGCCGATTGCGCGGTCGTCGAGGAGGAGGGTCCGGGTTGGCATCTCGGGGAGAGGAAGCTAGCCGAGGTTGCCGGGCTTCGCAACGGACAGGGCGGGATTCGAACCCGCGAAACGCTTTTGACGTTTACACGCTCTCCAGGCGTGCGCCTTCAACCACTCGGCCACCTGTCCCGATGGGTAAGCGGCGTGAGCCGCGCCACAATCTATATCCGGCGGCGGAGCGTCGCCCCGCCATCCGGCGGTACCGCGTCGCAATCCGATTCCGCGCGTGGAGAAACGCCCGGCCGGCGTGGCCGGAGAGGCTGCCGGCGTGTGACTCACGGCACGACTAAGGGCGATGAAAGATGGGATTATTCAACGAGTAAGAGCCGGCCCGGGCCCGCGTGCAACAAATGGCCCGCCTTATGCTGAACTTGGCGCGCCGACCCGGTTGCGGCCCCTCGACGGGCAACATCTTGCCGGAGCGTCGTGTTATGCAGTCCCCCCTCGTCGTCGAAGCGCTGCGCGAACAACTCGTAAGAGTCATGGATTGGCACGTGAACGAGCGGCCCGCGTTCCGGTGGGGTGCCGTCATCCACCGGCGCAACGAGCGCGGCCGGTTCCGCTTTGGCTGCGTGACCCAGGGTGGCGAGAGTTTTCTGCTGACCGAGCGCTTGCTGCGGGACCTGGCGGGGCTCCCCTGTTGGCTCGACGGCGCGGTGCGGGTGACGCTCGAGTGCCGCGAGGCGCTGACCGAGCCCGACCCCGACGAGCTGCAGCGCCCCGACCGGCCGCCGCTCGTGGAGGCGATGGCGGTCTACTTCGATCCCGGCGCGAACGCTGGCGACGCCGCCGCCTTTCAGGCAATGGCCGGAGTGATCACGCCGGCAGCCTGTCCCACCGAGCTCTTTCTACTCACTCGCGAGCGCCCGCGCGGCTGGCCGAAGTAGGCGGGAGGACGGGCGGTCAGAGGGCAACTGAGTCGGCAGGTATGCGGTGCTGAATTGCCTGGCTCACTGCCCGCCCGACCGCCCGATCGCCTGTCCGCCCGCCCCTTACTTCAAGAACAACAACTCCCGATACGTCGGCAGCGGCCAGAGATCCGCGCTCACCACCGTCTCGAGCCCGTCGACCACCGCCCGAAGGCGCGCCATGGCCGGCTTCACCGATGCCTTGATCTGCTGGGCGTGACGCATCGGATCGTCGTGATGTTCGCCCAGCGCGCGCTCGAGATCGGCCGCCGCGTTACGCAGCTCCCCCACCCGCTCCACGAAACTCTGTAGCGCCGCCTGACCGTCCGGCGTGCGGACGCCGGCGCCTTCCGTCGCGGCCACCGCCCGGGCCAGCCGCTCCTGATGCGCGAGCGCCGCCGGCAGGATCTGGGTCCGTGCGATCGAGACCATCGTCTCGCCCTCGATCACGAGCTGCTTCACGTATTTCTCGACCGTCACGTGCACGCGCGACTCGACCTCGGCCCGGTTGAGCACGCCGTACTTCTTGAAGAGGTCGGCGTTCTTCTTCGCCTTGAGCACGGGGAAGGCCTCGACCGAATCCTGCAGCATCGGGAGGCCGCGCCGCTTGGCCTCCTCGTGCCACTCGGGCGCGTAGTTGTCGCCGTCGAAGATGACGCGCTTATGCGCCTTGATGGTGCGCTTGAGCAGGGCCAGCACGCTCGTCTGCAGCTTGGCCGCCGTGGGCTTGGCGCCGAGCGCGCGCTCCAGCTCGGTCGCCATGTAGTCGAGCGACTCGGCCACGATCGTGTTGAGCACGGTGTTGGGCCACGCGATGCTCTGGCTCGAACCCACGGCGCGGAATTCGAACTTGTTGCCGGTGAACGCGAAGGGCGAGGTCCGGTTGCGGTCGCCCGAGTGACGCGGGAGCTGGGGCAGCGTGCGCGCGCCCAGATCGAGCGTGCCGCCGCGCAGCGTGCGCTTGGGCTGGCCCTTCTCGATCTGCGCCAGGATGTCCGTCAGCATGCTGCCGAGGAAGATCGAGATGATGGCCGGCGGCGCCTCGTTGGCGCCGAGCCGGTGGTCGTTCGCGGCGGAGGCGATCGAGCTCCGGAGCAGATCGGCGTGGAGATCGACCGCGCGGATGACCGCGCAGAGGAAGACCAGGAACTCGAGATTGGTGTGGGTCTCGTCGCGCGGGTCGAGCAGGTTGACGCCGGTATCGGTGGACATCGACCAGTTGTTGTGCTTGCCCGACCCGTTCACACCGGCGAACGGCTTCTCGTGCAGCAGCGCCACCAGCCCGTGCCGGAGCGCGACGCGCTTGAGGGTTTCCATTACCACCATCTGGTGGTCGCTCGCGATGTGGCTCGCCTCGAAAAGCGGCGCGATTTCGTATTGGCCGGGCGCCACCTCGTTGTGCCGGGTCTTGACCGGGACGCCCAGGCGATAAAGTTCCCCCTCGGCCTCGCCCATGAACCCGAGCACCCGCGGCGGAATGCTGCCGAAGTAGTGGTCCTCGAGCTGCTGGCCCTTGGGCGGCTTGGCGCCAAATACGGTGCGCTCGCAGGTGACGAGGTCGGGGCGCCGGAAGAAAATCTCGCGGTCCACCAGGAAGTATTCCTGCTCGGGTCCCACCGTGGTGAACACCCGCGAGATGCCCTCGTCGGTGCCGAAGATCCGGAGGATACGGAGCGCCTGCTTGGAGAGCGCCTCCATCGAGCGGAGCAGCGGTATCTTGGTGTCGAGCGCCTCGCCGGTCCAGGAGACGAACGCGGTCGGAATGCAGAGCGTCACCACGTTCTGATTGCGCATGAGAAACGCGGGGCTCGTGGCGTCCCACGCGGTGTAGCCGCGGGCCTCGAAGGTGGCGCGGAGGCCGCCCGAGGGAAAGCTCGACGCATCGGGTTCGCCCTGCACCAGCTCGGTGCCGGAGAAGTTGAACACCACGCCGCCGTTGCCGTCGGGCGAGATGAGCGAGTCGTGCTTTTCCGCCGTGAGGCCGGTGAGCGGCTGGAACCAATGGGTGTAGTGGGTCGCTCCGTTCTCGATGGCCCAGTCCTTCATCGTGGCGGCGACGACGCTCGCCACCTGCGGGTCGAGCGGCTCGCCCCGATCGATGGTGCGGATCAGGCTGCGGTAGGTCTCCTTCGGGAGCCGCTGCCGCATGTTGGCGCGCGAGAAGGTGTCGCTGCCGAAGATGCTGTCGACCCGATCGGCCGCGGCGGTGCCGGGCCGGGCGCCGTTGCGAGGGTTGCTCACGGGCGGTGCTACCTCATGCGAAAGTGGGCCAAGGGCTCGGGGAACGAGACAAAATACATCATCGGGCCGGAAGGCGCATATTCATTCAGGCCGTCCCGATCACGTGCCGACCCAGTGACGCGAACCGCTGAACCGAGGTATCGATGAAGGCCCGCATGACGATCGCGCTGGCCAGTCTGATATCAGGGCTGGTGGCGCTCTACCTGCACCTCTGGAAGCTCGGGCTGGTGGGACAGTTGGCCTGCGCCAACGGAGGTGGTTGCGAGACGGTGCAGACGAGCGCCGCGGGCTCCTTCCTGGGCGTAGATGTCGCGCTCATCGGCGCACTCGGCTACGCGGCCATCGTCGTGCTGAGCCTCATCTCGCTCCAGCCCAGGTTCGTGCGCGCACGCTGGCCTGCGCTCGCCATGATGGCGCTCATCTACCCCGCCCTGCTCTTCACCATCCGCCTCAAGTACGCGGAGTTCGTGACGCTCCGCAGCTTTTGCCCCTGGTGCGCGGTGAACGCGATTGCCATCGTGATCTGCGCGATCGCCGTTACGGTCGACTGGTTTCGGCTGCAAGGCGCGACGGGCTCGATGGACCCGTCGCAGCCCCGGTCCGAACAGTCTGACCCGGTACCAAGCGCCGCAATACGAACTCCGCCTCCGGCTCGGCCCGCCCGAGCACCATCCGCGCCACCAGCTCGCCGACCGCCGGGCCCATCTTGAACCCGTGACCCGACCCGCCGCCCGCGAGCCAGACGTTATGGGCCGCGGGGTGCCGGTCGAGGATGAAGTCGCCGTCGGGCGTCTGCTCGTACTGGCAGACCCGTGATTCGACGAGCGGTGCCGCCGCGAGCGCCGGGAACCGGCGCGCGAGAAACGCCCGCGCCCGTGCCACCGCCTCGGGCGAGACCACGCGATCATCCGACGTGGGGTCGATCGGGCCGCCGCGCGTATCATCCGCCAGCTTGAAGCCGCGGCGCCCGTCGCCGGGGATGCCATAGACGAACCGCTCGCCATGCTCGAGCCAGACCGGGAGCGAAGATTCGTCGTACGCCGCGGCGCCCGGCGGCGTGCCGAAGAATAGCACCTCCTGCCGGGTGGGCCGGATCCGGTCGCCGATCACCTCGGGAAAGAGCCGGCCGAGCCACGGCCCGCAGGCGAACACGAACGCATCGGCGCGGAGCGTGGCGCCTCCGCCCAGCATCACCGCGTGCATTGCGCCTCCCGCGATGCGCCCCGGCCGTGCCGCCTCGCGCCGGTACTCGCCGCCCTCGGCCACAAATCCCTCGCAGACGGCGGCGCACGCATCGCGCGCCAGCAGATATCCCGCTTCGTGCTCGAAGAACGCGCTCCGAAGCCCGTGGGTGGATATGGCGGGATAGGACGCCCGAAGCTGCTCGAGCGGGATCTTGGCGATGCGAAAATCGGGATCGTCGATGAGCGGGAGAGCATTACGGGCGTAGGCGTCTCCGTCGGGGCAATTCTCCCCGAACAGCCAGAGCGCACCGGTGCGCTGGTAGAGCCGGTGCCGCCAGCGCTCCTCGTGCTGCCACCAGAGCTCGAAAGCCCGAATGGTGAGCTCGACGTAACGGCGCTGGCCGCCGTAGATGAGCCGGATGACGCGGGTTTCACCGCCCGAGCTTGCCCGCGAGTTGCCCGGGCCCCACGCGTCGAGCAACGTCACCCGCGCGCCATTTCGACGCAGGTGCAGCGCCGTCCATCCGCCGAACGCGCCGGCGCCGATTACGACGACGTGCACGGGGTCAGGCGCTTTGCGTCACGCGCATCGCGTCATGCGCGGTGCGTCCGGGGCATGCGTGCCTGGCCTCAGGCCATCGCCGGCTGCATGCCGAGCGCTGCGTCAATTTCGGCGTCGCCCCGGTCGGGCAGATCGGCATAGACGGGATTCGAGAGATAGCGCTCGCCGAAATCGCAGCCGATTGAGACGATCAGCTTGCCCGCGTTGGCCGCCTGCCGTGCCAGCTCGAGCGCCGCCCAAGTGATCGAGCCCGTCGAGATGCCGGCAAAGATCGCCTCTTCGCGGGCCAGGCGGCGCGTGGTGGCGATGGCATCTCCGTTCGTCACCTGAATTACGTCGTCGTAAATCCCGGTGTCGAGAATGTTGGGAATGAATCCGGCGCCGAGCCCCTGCTGCTTGTGCGGCCCCGCCGCACCGCCGGAGAGGACCGGGCTCTCGGCCGGCTCGACCGCCACGATACGGATGCTCGGCTTTTTCTCGCGCAGGTAGCGACCGGCACCAGTAATCGTACCTCCGGTGCCGACGCCCGACACGAAAATGTCGACCGCGCCAGCAGTGTCGGCCCAGATCTCGGGGCCGGTGGTGCGGTAGTGGATGGCGGGATTGGCGGGGTTATCGAACTGGCGCGGCATCCAGCCCTTGTCGCCCAGGCGTGCGAGGATCTCCTCGGCCCGTGCGATGGCGCCCTTCATCCCCTTGGCGCCCTCGGTGAGCACGACCTTCGCGCCCAGAGCGCGGAGCATGTTGCGCCGCTCGGCAGTCATCGTGTCCGGCATGGTGAAGATGGAGCTATAGCCGAGTGCAGCGGCCACGTAGGCGAGCCCGATTCCGGTGTTGCCGCTTGTGGGCTCGACAATGATCATCCCCGGTCGGAGGCGTCCCGCGTCGATGGCGTCCTGGATCATCGCCATGCCGATGCGGTCCTTGACCGAGTTGAACGGATTGAAGCCCTCGTGCTTTACGGCGACGCGGGCCGGGAGGCCGGCGGCCAATCGGTTGAGATAGATCAGCGGCGTGTTGCCGACGGTCTCGGTAACGTTCCTATAGATGGTGCCGTGGGGCATGGGGGCCTCGCAGGTGGGATGTCCGTCGGTGACATCCCACCTTACGAGCGCCCGGAAGGCGAGTCAAGCGCCGGTCACTTTCCCGAAACGGGCCCCGGTGGCCGTTGGCTGAACCCGCCGGCATCGCTCGAGCCAAGGATCGCGACCGCGCCAACTGCTCCGCCCGCCAGGAGTCCGCCGACCAGAGCGGATTGGCCAAGCGCAAAGCTGCGCTTGGAGACGGATGTTACCGCCGCGCGGGGCAGCGCCACGGTGTCACTCGGCACTTCGATGGTGAACCCGTCCTGCGTGCGCGCGGCGGTGACGGCCAGGAGCAAGGTATCCGACCGGATGTCGAGCACCTTGCCGTCGACTTGGGCGACGTTGGGTCCGAAATGGGTTCTAACCTGGCTGGTGCCTGCAGACGAGAGGTCGGCGCGGATGTCCTGTCCAGCAACCGGGGCCGGCCCCGTGACCGCCTCGTAGCGATAGCAGCCGGCCGCAGCCGTGATACCGGCGGCGATGGCAATGGCGCGAGCCGCGCCACGACAGATTAAGACCACGTGCTCCTCCCGCTCGTAAGTAGGTACTGAGGCGTGCAGCCGGCGCGCGCCAAGCTCTGGACGCCGGTGACGTGCCAGCCCATGTTGAATGCACGGCTGAACGATACGACCCATTCGAGGGGTCCTCAATGCTCCTGTCCACCCAGCCCGGCCGGCGCGGCGACGAGCGCCGCCCGCGGCGGCTCCGGGCCGCCGCTCTGCGCGCCGCACTGATCCGCACCGCCCTGCCGCTGGCGCTGGTCATGGGGTTGGCAGCGTGCGGCGGCCACAACTCGCCGGAAACCGTTCCCAACGTTGACCCGGACACGCCGATCGCGCTCATCGTGCAGAACAGCCACTGGCTCGACGTGGTGGTGTACGTGGTGCACGACGGGGAATCTACCCGTGTGGGCGACGTGACGGCGGCCTCCACCGGCAACTTCGTCCTTCCGCGCTGGATGATTGGCCAGGGCCGGGCCATCCGCCTCGTGGCCGATCCCGTCGGCTCCGGCGCCGGTACGGTGACCGACGTGCTGACGGTCCTCCCCGGCGAGTCGGTCGAATGGCATCTGGAGAGCCAGTTGTCGCGATCCTCCGTCAGCGTTTACTGACCGCCAAACCTCCGCAAGCGAGAACGGCCCGCCCGAAGGCGGACCGTCTCGCTTCTGCTACCTGCGTTTACCGGTTCCCGCATCCCACCCCGAGGATCAGGGCGGGCACGTCTGCGGACCCGGGTCGTTCGCGTTGCGGAACCCGTTGGCGAGCTGCGTGCCAACGTCCGGGATGTTGGGGTTGCTGCTCTCCTCGGTCAGTCCGTAGAAGAGCCGGCGCGGGATGAGGCCGCCGAACTTGGGCTCATTGAACGTCGGCGTCAGGTCGGGGCACCCCGTGCGCTTATAGTCGTTCCAGATCTCGTAGTTCTGGAACAGCGAAACCCACTTCTCTTCGATGATATTGCGCAGCGTGACCGCCCCAAGCACCGGCTCGCCATGCGCCGTCCTGATGTTGTTGACGAGCGTGGCCGCGAGCGCGGGATTGCCGCCCGGCCGAAGCAGCTCGGCTTCCGCCAGGATCAACGCGTTTTCCTCTCCGGTGACCCACGGCTGCGCAAAATTCGGAGCGGTCCGCGGGCTGCCATCGATCTGCGCGGCCAGCGGGGTCGGCGTCGGCGCGGCGAAGTACTGCGTCCGCCGAGTGTCGTTGTTCGCGTTCATGAAGTTGATCAGCGTGTTACTCGCGATCAGATCCGAGCCGAACCCGCTGACGCTGAAGAACTGGTTCCAGCCGTTGGACGTGGTCGGATCCGCCCCACCCACGACGGCGTTGAAGTCCTGCGAGCCATCCACGGCCACACCCTTCGCCGCTTCGACAGCGATCTGGGTATAGAACGCGTTGCCTGCCTTGGCCCCGCCATTCACCGCAACCTGGTGAAGGAGAATGCGGGCCTTGAGCGTATGGGCCAGGGCAACCCAGGCGGCAGCCTGCGCCTGGGCCGAGGGGAGACCACCGTAGGAAAAGTCGACCACACTCGGTCCGCCAGCCCCGTCAGCCGGAATCTCGGCAATCGCAGCATCGAGCAATGTCTCGAGCGCCGCATAGACGTCCAGCTGCTTGTCCAGCTTGGGGGTCTTGGCGGCTGACACTGCCTCGGAGTAGGGAATATCTCCCCACTTGTCGGCGGCCTCGCTGATGATCAGCGCCTCCCAGATCTTGGCGACTCCGTTATAGAACGGATCCACCTTGTCGGTTTTGGCCTGGATCGTTCGGAGATCGATCAAGCCACCTCCCTGGTACACCGCAAAGAACGCGGCATCGAACGTTCCGTCGTCCATCTGGTAGTCGGTGCCCTGCTGCTCCAGGAAGCGCCCGTTGATGCCGAGGCACTGTTGCATCCAGATGCAGACGGTGTAGGCCATCGTCCCTTCGAACGTCGAGTACTGCGACGCCTGGAATGCCGCGAATAGCTGATTGGCCGTCGCCTGATCCTGCGACGGGTTGTTCGGGTCCGTCGACACCGACGGCCCGCTCAGAAAGTCGCTGCACCCGGTGACCGCAATCCCACAGAGGGCGGCGGTCAGGAGATGCTTCGAAAGTCGGAACATCTGATTCCTCCGCCCTTAGCGAGAAAGCGTGACGGTGAAGTTGAACGACCGGCTCTGGGGCGTGTTGAAGTAGTCGAGCCCGCGGCGCACCTGCTGCGCCTGCCCCAGGTTGGTCTCCGGATCGAGGCCCCGGTACTTGGTGCTGGTCAGCAGGTTCCGGCCCGCGACCCGGAGGTCGATGCTGCTCAGGCCGAGGCTCCTGCGCACCCAGGGCTGATTGAGCGACAACTGCAAGGCCACTTCGCGGAGGCGGATGAAGCCGCCATCCTCGATGAAGTCGCCATCGTCGCCGGCGAACGTGGTGCCCGTGTTGCGGTACCAACCCTCGCCGATGGAGACCGGGGTTCCGGCACCGGGCCCGACCGTCGGGCCGATGAACCAGAAGTCCTGGCCGAACGTGTGCACGTTGCCGGTGCAGGTGGTGGGATCGTTCCGGTCGGTGCACGAAGCCCGCTGCTCGGTGTCCTTGTGCGTGCCGTAGCTGTACAAGGCGCCGCGGGTGCCGTCCCAGACGTCGCCGCCGTTGCGGACGTCGACCAGGGCGGACAGGGTGAGATTCTTCACCCGGAACGAGGTCCGGCCGGAGCCGGTCCAGTCGGCGTTCGGGTTGCCGATGATCGTCGGGCTCGGATCCAGGATCGGGAAGCCGTCGGCGCCGATGTAGAGCGCGCCCTTGGGCTGGCCCTGGCACGCCGCATCAAAGTCGGGCAGCACGCCGGACGAAGAGACACCGCAACGGATGAGGCCCGAGCCACGGAGTGAGCCGTATGGCAGACCCACACTAAGGCCCTGGCTCACGAGGAACGCGCCGGGCAGCTCCAGGAAGTCGGGCGGATTCTCGCCCAGACCCAGCACGTCGTTCCGGTTGCGGGCGAACTGGAAGCCCAGGTCCCAGGCAAAGTCGCGCTTGGTGACCGGCCGGATGTTGAGGTTCACCTCGATGCCGCGGTTGCGGATGCGGCCGGCATTGGCGTTCTGGAACTGGAAGCCGGTCGAAGGCGGCAACGGGAAGGGCAGAATGACATTGGCGGTCTTGGCCTGATAGAACGTGAAGCTCAGGTCGGACTTGTCGCCGAAGAGCCCCACGTCGAACCCGGTCTCGAACTCCTTGCTGCGCTCGGGCACCAACTGGTCGGCGCCCTTGGTGCTCTGGGTGTACACGCCGCCGATGCCGTTCTCGGTCGGATTCAAGCCCACACCCTGTACGCCGCCGTTGAAGAAGAACCCGGCCTGCGGCGACACCAGCGTCTGCAGCTCGTACGGGAGCGGGTTGACGCCGGCCTCACCGTACGAGGCGCGGATCTTGGCGTAGCTCACCGTCGACGTCGGGCGGTCCTTGATGAAGTTCCACGCCATCGACGCCTTGGGGAACCAGGCGTAGCGGTTATCGGGGCTGTACGTGTTCGAGCCGTCGTACCGCAGCGCACCGGTGAGGTAAAGCTGGTTGGCGATGTCGAACGTCGCCTGGCCGAAGTAGCCGACCGTGCGGGTCTTGAACTGCTGATCGATGATCGGATCACGCGTAACCGTGTTCTGCAGGTTGAAGGGGGTCGTAGTGATGAACCCACGTCCCGTGGTGCCCCGCAGGGTCTGGCGGTTGGCGTTCACGTTCTGGCCGATGGTGAACGTGCCGCCGAGGTTGGCGCTCTTCTTCCACGTGGCGGTGGCGGTCAGCACCTGGTCGATCGTGAAGTTGGTGATGTTGCCGCTCTTGATGTCGCCGGCCGGGAACGAGGAAGCGTTGATCGGCAGCGCATTGGCGCGGTCGTCGTTGTAGTAATCGGTGCCGATCGTCTCGTTCAGCTTGAGCCAACTGGCGAGGCTTGCCTCGATGTTCGCGTTACCGAATACCCGCTGGTTCGAGGACTGGTCGAGGATGTTGTTGATGTCGAACACCGGGTTGTCGAACACCCGCGAGCTGCCGAAGTCCAGCACCGGGTCCGGCTTCTGGATGATGAACGACGACGGATTGGTGGCACCCACCTTCGTGGTCGCGGTATCGGCGAAGTTGTTGTACTCCGGCGGCGTGCGGTACGATCCGAGCAGGATGCCGCTCGTATTGTTGCCGCGGTCGATGAATCGGCCGTCGGTCTTGGAGTAGTTGAGGTTCGCGCCGATCTTGATCGCGTTCGACGCCTGGTGGCTGCCGCTCAGCTTGACCGCGGTCCGCCGCAGCACGTCGTTGCTGCCGATCACGCTGCCGTTCTGATACAGGTTGTTGCCGGAAATGAAGAACGTGGTCCGGTCGTTGCCGCCCGAGATGGTGAGCGTCTGGTCGGAGCTGAACCCGGTCGTGAACAGGTCACGCGCGTGATCAAACGTCGGCGTGCCCGCCGCGAGCTGCGGACCCCAGCTCCGGAAGCAGATGGCCGCGCCGCTGCGGTCGCAGTCGCCCGGGGCCGGCGCGATACTGTTGGTGCCCTGCCCGAAGCTCCGCTGCAGCGTCATGTAGTTGTTGGCGTTGTCGGTGCCGAACGAGCTGCGGAGGGAGTACCGGGTCGGGCCGGCGTGGCCGTGCTTGGTGGTGATCAGGATGACGCCGTTGCCAGCGGACGCGCCGTAAATCGAGCTGGCCGACGGCCCTTTCAGGATCTCGACCGACTCGATATCCGCCGGGTTGATGTCGGTGAGACGGCTCTGGGTATTACCGCCGGTGATCGGCCCCTCGCCGTCCAGCGCGTCGAAGTTGAACGTCGCGTACGTGGTGTTGTCGACCGGCATCCCGTCCACGACGAAGAGCGGCTGGGTGCTGCCGCTATAGGTGCGGGGACCGCGGATCTGGATGAACGCCGAGGAACCGGGGTCGCCGGACGACGAGGTGACGACCACGTTCGGCGCCTTGGCCGAGAGCGCGTTGATGACGCTCGGCTCCTGGCTGTGGGTGATTTCCTGCCCGGAGACGCTGCTGCGCACGTTGCCGAGCTTGGACACCTCGCTCGTGGTGCCCTCGCCGGTCACGACCAGCTCACCGAGCTGGAGGGGATTGGCGGCGAGCGAGAAGTCCTGGGTGATCTGACCTTCGGCGAGAGTGACGGTGGTGGTCTGCGGCTTGTAGTTGATCGCGCGTGCCGTGACCGTCACCTGCTGACCGCTGACCCGGTTGGCGGGGACGAGGATCGTGTAATGCCCGTCCTCCCGGGTCGAGCCACCCAGCCCGAGCTGGGTAAGGCTCACTGTGGCGTTCGCGAGCGGGCGCCCGTTATCGCTCGTCACCGTCCCGGTAATGACGGCCGCCTGCTGCTGGGCCATCAATCCCGCGGCGGGGAGCAACAGCAGAGCTCCGAGGCTCGCGAAGAACCGACGAAGTGCTGGTGCCATGCCTCCTCCATGTGGTCTTGGGAACGAAACTGCCAAACGAACCACACCTGCGGACTACAGCTCCGGGGCGATGCTCCGCCCGCGGAACACCCTGCCGGACCTCAGGTCCGGACGTGAATTCGCGACTGGGACCGACGCACACCGGGTACGTTGCCTCCGGCTGCAACCATCGGCCGCTCATCGGCATCTAGTGGAAGGCGGCGAAACTCCATACTGCGCTGCTGAAAGAGTCCCTGAGACGGCATGACCACCGCGCCGTCGGGGAATTCGGTGGGCCGACGAACCGGGAAAATCCCGGGGCGCTGGCCACATATGCTCAACCCGTCGGCGCGCTCACTTCAAGCGGCCGACCGGCACAATGCCCCGATCTGATGCGGGTGCCTTTCATCATTGGTTTTCTTGGGGAGACTTACCCCTAAGAGCGACGCGTTGGGCGCGAACTGCTCATTGGAGACGGCTCAATGTACGGTCCGGACCACAGGTGCGCAACACCAGCGGGGTGTGCAGGTTGGCACGGGGCCAAGTGTCGTGTTTCTAGGCGAAACAGTTGGCTGGCCGGTGTATGAAATGCCGACGGGGCGGATAAATAGACGGCGGGTTAGCGGACAGGGTGGGATTCGAACCCACGATACCCTCGCGGGTATACCGGTTTTCGAGACCGGCTCCTTCAGCCACTCGGACACCTGTCCTTGGAGGGGGAAGGGTATAACGGTCGACTGCCGGCTGAAAGGTGGGCCGCCTTTACCGCCTTAGAAAATACGCCGCCGTGGCCGTGAAGGCATCGCCTGCCTGCTGGAGGAGTGCCGCGGAAAACGCGCCCGCGAGGCGCCGGTCCACCGTTGCGGGAGCCGCGACGCCAAGCGCCGGTGGTTCGACGGTGACCTGGCCGGACAGATGATCCACCGTGACGAACCGGCCGTACCAGTCGAACGCGTCGACCGGGCTCAGCTGTGCGTTGAGCATGAACGTGACCCGGTCCTGAAGCCGGCGGTCCAGCATCGACTCGCCGTGGAGCAGCAGCGAGTCGGTGGCAATCCCGGTGAGCTGGAATAGCGTGGGCGCGATATCGATGTGGGACGTGATGTATGGCAGGCGAACCTGGGTCCGGAAGATCCCGGGCGCGTAGAGCAGGAAGGGTACGTTGAACGCCAGGTCGCCGGGGCGCATCGGCTCACCCACCGCCTGGAATTCCGCGAGATAGCGCAGCCCATGATCGCCGACGGCCACCACGATGACACTGTCGCGGAGGCCGGCCCGGTCGAACGCGTCGAGCAATCCGGCGATCTCCCCGTCGAGCACATGGGCAATCCCACCAATCCGCTCGGCCGCCGGGCGGCCTCTCCGGTCGGGCGGCGCCGGCCAACCGAAATGTCCGAGGGCCGTCGCGAGCAGGACCAGCGCCTTGCGACCATGCGCCTGGGCGCCGAGGACGCAGCCCGCGGCACGCTCGAAGGCCTGGTGCTCGCGGTCGGCGAGGAGACCGAAGTACGACTCACCCCGCGCCCGGCGGACGGAGGCCTCCAGCAGACGCGTGAAGCCGAGATCAATCAGCTCGCGACGATTCTGCACGCCCACATCCCATTCGATGCGATACGAATCGATGAACGTGGTCTCATAGCCGCGGTGCCCGAACGTGGCCGCGATGCCGTCGGTCGAAAAGTCGCCGTAATCCACGATGAATCGGCCCGGCTTGGGATACGTGCCGCTCGCGATCCCGTAAATGGCCCGGGTAGTGAACGGGCCGTTGGTGTAGTGGTGTTCCGAAACGATGCCGTGCCTTCCCATCCTCAGGAATCCGGGAAATGCGGGGTTATCGATGATCGGGTAGTACTTGCGCGGGGCAGTCTCGAGGGCGATCACGACGATGTGGCGGGGAACCAGGTCGGCCGCCGCGAGCCGGACCAGCGGCTCGGCCGTCGGCGCGCGACCACCCGGGTAGGCGACGGCCCGATACCTTGCGAGCAACTGGCCGCGACTTTCGGGCTGCACCTTTTGCGCGTCGTGGCGATCGATGTTCCAGAGCGCAAGCGCCGTCTGAACCCAGTAGCCCCGCCCTGCCGTGGATTCGCTCCCGAAAGGCGCAAGCACCGGCCCCGGCGCGAGCAGCGCCGCCCCGACGAGCGTCGCGCTCAGGGCCACAGCCCCGCGATCGAGAGCCGGGGGCCACCGCGGCCGATCGCGGCGGCGCAGGAGAAGCAGCAACCCGACGGGCCAGAGGCCCAGCACAAGAAAAAGCGCGAGCTTCCGCGGCGTGACCACGCGGCCGAGCACATCCGGATGCCCCGTCGCCCAGCTCACGCTCTCGCCCAGGAGCTCGGTCGTGATGAGGCTGCGGACTTCCACCGTCGCGAGATAGTTGGCGGCCAGGAGCAGAAGTGCGATGCAGGTGCCCCCGCCGATCACCCAGGCGCGCGGCAGCCGCAACAGCACGTGCCCGACCAGGTAGGCGGCCGGGACGAGGATCGCCAGCTCCACGGCATCGGCGCGGAAAAACCGCAGCAGGCCGGCGGCCGATCGCGGCCATCCCGCGCCCCCGCGCCGCGCGACCGCGTCGAGCAGGCCGCCGAAGGTGTTGTCTCGGACGCCCACGCGCAGGAAATGGGCGTGGAACGCGACCGTGGGGATGAGGAGAAAGAGGTACCACCAGCCGATCGCGCCGATGGCGGCGGGCAGCGTGCCCGAGCCGCCTTTACCGGCGCGCATGGAAGAACCGTAACAGGAGCTCGCCGCACTCCTGACCCATCAAGCCCCCCAGCACTTCCACGCCGTGGTTCAGCTTTGGATGCCGAAGGAGATCGTAAACCGAGCCGGCCATGCCGGTGCGGGGGTCGAAGGCGCCGAAGACCACGCGCGAGAGCTTGGTGAGCACGATGGCGCCCGCGCACTGCGCGCAAGGCTCGAGAGTGACGTAGAGCGTCGCGTCGAGCAGCCGGTCCTCGCCCACGCGCTCGAGCGCGCGACGGATCGCGAGCATCTCGGCATGGGCCGTGGGGTCGCGGCGCTGCACGGTTTCGTTGTGCGCCTCGGCCAGGTACTCGCCCTCGCGGATGATGACGGCCCCCACCGGGACTTCCGCACGCACCGTGGCGGCGCGGGCCAGCCGGAGCGCCGCCTCCATGCCCGCGAGGTCGGCGGGGGACGGGGTGCCCCTACGCACCCGCGGCCCCGGCCTCCGACGTGGCGCGGTCGAAGCGGAGTCGGCCGTCTTCGCGGGCCACCACGATCGTGTCGCCGTCGTGGAACCGGCCTTCCAGGAGCTCCAGCGCGATCGGGTTCTGCAGCTCGCGCTGCAGCACCCGCTTGAGCGGACGGGCACCGTACACCGGGTCATAGCCCTGATTCGCCAGGAGCTCGCGTGCCTCGGGTGTCACCCGGAGGTGCAGGTGCCGCTGCGCCAGCATCCGCTCGATCCGCGCGAGCTGGAGCGCCACGATGTGGTTCAGGTCCTCCCGGGTGAGCTGGCGGAAGACGATGATGTCGTCCACCCGATTCAGGAACTCGGGCCGGAAGGTTCTGCGCAGCTCGTCCCGCACCCGCTCCTCGATGGCCGCCCACTGCTCTTCGGTGACGCCGGCGCCCGCCTCGACGATGTACTGGCTGCCGAGGTTCGACGTCATGATGATCACGGCATTGCGGAAGTCCACCACCCTCCCCTGGCTGTCCGTGAGCCGCCCGTCGTCGAGGATCTGGAGCAGCAGGTTGAAGACGTCGGGGTGGGCCTTTTCGATCTCGTCGAAGAGGATCACGCTGTAGGGGCGCCGGCGCACCGCCTCGGTGAGCTGCCCGCCCTCCTCGTAGCCCACGTATCCGGGCGGGGCACCGATCATCCGCGCCACCGCATGCTTCTCCATGTACTCCGACATATCGAGCCGGACGAGCGCGCGCTCGTCGTCGAAGAGAAACTCGGCGAGCGCGCGGGCCGTCTCCGTCTTGCCGACACCGGTGGGGCCGAGAAAGATGAACGAGCCCAGCGGCCGATTGGGGTCTTGCAAGCCGGCGCGGCTCCGGCGCACCGCGTTGGCTACGGCGGTCACGGCCTCGCGCTGGCCCACGACGCGCCGCGCCAGCTCGTCCTCCAGCCGGGTGAGCCGCTCCCGCTCCGACTCGAGCATCTTGCTCACCGGAATGCCGGTCCAGCGGGACACGATCTCCGCGATGTCCTCGTCGTCCACCTCTTCCTTCAGGTACTGGGCGCGCCCCTGCACCTCGTGGAGCCGCGCCTCCTGCTCCGCGAGCTGGCGCTCGAGCTCGGGGATGCGGCCGAAACGCAGCTCCGCGGCGCGCTGGAGGTCGCCGCGGCGGCTCGCCTGATCGACCTCGCCGCGGAGCGCCTCGACCTCGGCGCGCTTGGACTGGAGCTCGCCGATCGTCTGCTTCTCCGATTGCCACTGGGCCTTCATGGCGGCGCTCTGCTCGCGCAACCCGGCGATCTCGCGCTCCAGCCCCTCGCGGCGCTCCACCGCCGCCTTGTCCTTCTCCTTGACCAACGCCTGGCGCTCGATCTCGAGTTGCAGGAGCCGGCGCTCGACCTCGTCGATTTCCTGGGGCAGGCTGTCGATTTCGATGCGGAGCCGGCTCGCCGCCTCGTCCACCAGGTCGATCGCCTTGTCGGGGAGGAAGCGGTCGCCGATGTAGCGGTCGCTCAGGCTGGCGGCGGCGAGGATCGCGTTGTCGGTGATCCGGACGCCGTGGTGTACCTCGTACTTCTCCTTGAGCCCGCGCAGAATCGCGATCGTGTCGGCCACGCTCGGCTCTCGCACCAGCACCGGCTGGAAGCGGCGCTCCAGCGCCGCATCCTTCTCGATATGCTTGCGGTACTCGTCGAGCGTGGTAGCGCCGATCACGTGCAGCTCGCCGCGGGCAAGCGGCGGCTTGAGCATGTTGCTCGCGTCCACCGCACCCTCGGCCGCGCCCGCGCCTACGATCGTGTGCAACTCGTCGATGAAGGTGATGAACCGGCCCTCGTTGGCGGTAAGCTCCTTCACCACGGCCTTCAACCGCTCCTCGAACTCGCCGCGGTACTTGGCACCGGCCAGGAGCTGGCCGATATCGAGTGCCACCACCTCGCGGTGCCGGAGCGCCTCGGGCACGTCGCCGTGGACGATGCGCTGTGCCAGGCCCTCGACGATGGCGGTCTTGCCGACGCCCGGCTCACCGATCAGGACGGGATTGTTCTTGGTGCGACGTGAGAGCACCTGCATGACCCGGCGAATCTCTTCGTCGCGCCCGATCACCGGGTCGAGCTTTCCGGTGCGGGCCAGGTCGGTGAGGTTCCGCGTATAGCGCTCGAGCGCCTGGTACTTCTCCTCCGGCGTCTGGTCGGTGACCCGATGCGAGCCGCGCACGCCCTCGAGCGCGGCGCGGAGATCCTCGGGCGAGATGCCCTGGCCGGTGATGAGCGCGCGCGCGGTGGTGTTCCGCTCGTCCACCAGTGCGAGCAGCAGGTGCTCGGTGGAGACGTAGGCGTCGCCCAACGACCTGGCCTCCTGCTCGGCCCGGTCGAAGACCCGATTGAGCTCGCGGCTCAGCGTGGGCTCGGCACCGCCGGACTGGGTCGGAAACCGCGCGATCTCGCGCTCGGTGGCGTCGCGCAACGCCGCGACGTTGAGGCCAGCCTTCTGGAGGAGCGGCTGGACCGCGCCCTCGTCCTGGTCGAGGAGCGCCAGGAAGAGGTGCGCGTCATTGATGACGGGGTTGCCCCGCCGGCGGGCATCCTCGCCCGCATCACGAAAGGCTTCCTGCGCCTTGATGGTCAATCGGTCCGGACGAATCATCTTCTCCCTCGAGTGCCTGCCCGAGAGCCCCCGCCCCCGGATGTTGTACCATTGGACCAGCGGGCGACGTTGGCAAGGGGGAGGCTGCGGAGCAAACGCAAAGAGGCGGCCCCCTCGGGGGCCGCCTCTTTACGTGGGCTGTGCTCAGTGTTGGGAGCCGATCCGGCGGGCGACGATCATCTTGCGAGTATATCGCTCGCCGTCGACCGTCAACTGGTAGTAGTACACACCCGTTCCCGCTTCCCGTCGTCCGTCCAGGTATTTGCCATCCCAGTAGGCCCGGTGCTCACCGCAGGTAAGCCGGAGGAGCACGAGCGCCGGACCGCTGTCTTCCTTGCCGCTGGTGCTGCTGTCGGCGAGAACCGGAATCGCGACTACCTGCACCAGCGAGTTGAAAACTCTGAGACTGACCACCGGCTGATGACCCCGGACACACAGCTCCGGGCTGATTTCGAACGGAATCGTGGTCGCCGCACCCAACGGATTGGGGTAGTAGTCCTTCAGCTCGACCTTCGGCTGTGGCAGCAGCACCTGCGCGGCCGCCGGCGAGCTAGCACCCACCAACATGATACCGAGCCACCACCCCGCCCACTTGAAGCGGACCATGGGGACTCCTGTCGAACGAAGGGTTGAACGGTGGATGCACCTCCGGGCTGAAAGGGCTCGAACGCGGAGTTCGGATCTGTAACGAGGGTCGCGCAATATGGGCGGCGGTCGCACGCGATGTCAAGGAAAACCACGTCCGGCATCGGCACGCGGCGCGAGACGGCGCGCGTCGCCGGTGCGCACGGTGATTCCCCGCGCGTCGGCCCACTCGAGGAGCGGGATAAGGAACTTGCGGCTGATGCCGAGCCGCTCGCGAAGTGCGGCGGGGTGGATGTCGCCGGCGGCGCCCACCTCGCGCAGGACCTCGGCGAATCGGCGGAGCGCGCCGGTGCCGTAGTAGCGGTCGCGCTCGACCGGCTCGACGCGGCCGCGGGCGGTGGCAAGGCGGAGGATCGTGGCCACGTCCCGCCGGCCGGTCTCACGTTCGAGCTCGGGCACACTCGGCGGCGCCACGCCGGCCCGATCGATGATCTCGACCAGCCGATCGACCTCCGCGTCGCCGCCTTCGACCCGCGGCTCGAAGCCGCTCATGCTTGCGAGGCCGTGGACGGCACGGATCCGCCGGTCGGCGGCGAGCGAGTCGAGCGCGGCTTCGGCCAGCCAGCCGGGAGCGCGGAGGGCGCGCCGGAGCGTCTCGAGCGGCATGCCGCGCTCGGCGGGTTGCCGCCGGTGAAAATTGCGCAGCGCTTCGAGCGCTCGGGATTCGGCATCGCGGAACGCTCGAGCAAGTACCCAGTGCTCGCCCACCCGGCGGAGCCGCTGGTCGCGCCGCCCCACTTCGTCAGCCCATCGGGCCGGCAAGCCGAGGAGCACCGGTGCCGCCGCCGCATCGAAGCCCTGCGGCCTTCGCTCCACCAGCGCATGGAAGCGCTCGGATGGCGCGTCGCTCGCAAGCCCCGCGGGCCAGGCCGCGCGCCGGGCCGGCGGTGTCGGATCCAGGACCCGGCCGCCGCCGATGGTGGTAACCGGGCTGAAATTCCGGAGCACGAAGCGGTCGCCGCCGCGGGCCACGACCGGCGATTCGAGGCGAAGCCGCGCGAGCCCCCGGCCGCCCGGCGCCACCGCGCCGCGCGGCAGCACGCGCGCCATGACCTCGGCCGTGCCGAGGAGAAGTCGGACGCGGCTGCGGGCGGCAAGGGGGCGAGGGGTGCTCGGGAGCAATGTCACCTCGACGTCGAGCACGTCGGTCGGGGCCCACGGCAAGTCGGCGGTGACGAGCACGTCGCCCCGGCGCGCTTCGACTCGGTCGAGGCCGGCAATGCCAACGGCGAGGCGGGCGCCGGGATCGCTCCGCTCGAGCGCGCGCCCGTGGGTCTCGAGCGAACGGACCCGGCCCTCGACGCCGGAGGGCAGCAGCTGCACCGCGTCGTCCAGCGCGAGTGAGCCCGACCAGGCAGTACCGGTGACGACGGTGCCGACCCCTGCGATGGAGAACGCGCGGTCCACGGGGAGGCGAAAGGCATCATCCGCAGCGCGCGGGGCGACGCGGCCCGCGTGGCTCCGGATCCGCGCGCGCAGCTCTTCCAGACCGGCGCCCGTCGCTGCGGAGGTCGCCACAGGGTCGTCGAATGCCACCGCCGAGTGCCCGAGGCGCTCGGCCAGGTCGGCGGAGACGAGATCGAGCCACTCCGGCTCGACCAGGTCCGACTTGCTGATAACGGGAATTGCCGCGGGCACGCCGAGCTGCTCCAAAATGGCGAGGTGCTCGAGGGTCTGCGGCATGATGCCTTCGTCGGCCGCGACGACGAGCAGCGCCAGGTCGAAGCCGGATGCGCCGGCGACCATCGTCCGGACGAAGTCTTCGTGCCCCGGTACATCGACCACACCGGCCGCACCGCCGTCGCCCAGCTCAAGTGGCGCGAAGTTGAGCTCGATCGTGATGCCGCGCCGACGCTCCTCCGCCAGCCGGTCCATCGTGCGGCCGGTGAGCGCCGCGATGAGCGCGGACTTGCCGTGGTCGATGTGTCCGGCGGTGCCGATGATCATCGATGTGGCGGGTGGTCGCGCGCCTATGCCGCGGCCCAAGGCCGGCGAGCCCAGAACTCGAGCGCGGGTAACTCGGCGCCTTCGCCCAAGTGGTGGCGGACGTAACGGACGAGCAGGCGGCGGTGCGCGGCGGCATGGCGCAGGTCGAGCACCGGGAGCGGCAGATCCGGGGCGAGGAGCGCCGCAAGGTCGGCCCGAGACTCGGGGGGCAGCCTGGTCACGTCCTGGGCCCCGGCGCAGCGGGAGCAGAGCGCGCCGCCCTCGCGTGCACTGAATGCGAGCTCACCCTCCTCGGACACGGGCGCGCCGTCAAGCACGCAGGTCTCGAGCGCCGGGGCAAAGCCGAGCACACTCACCAGGTGCCAGAGGCGGCGGAGGCCGATCGCGGTGACGCTCGCGGCCGGGGTGGCTTCGAGCTCGCGGAGCGCCGCGGCGGCCAGGTCGTAGCTCGCGGGGTGTGGATCGGGCGGGGCGAACCGGAGCAGTAACTCGGCGAGCGCGGAGGCGGCAGCGTAGCGGTCGAGGTCTGCGGCGAGCGGCACCGGCACGCGGATAAGATCAAAAGCGGCCAGCGTATGCAGCTCGCGATGCTCCTTCATGTACAGCTGCGCGTGGCCATCGCTCAGGAACTGCAGGGCGGCGCCGAAGCGGCTCTTCGGCCGGAGCGCGCCCTTGGCGATGGCGCTCTGCACCCCGAAATCGCGGGTGGCGAGCCGCACGATCTTGGAGGATTCGCTGTAGCGCAGGGCCGAGAGCACGATGGCCGGCGTGGACACGAGCATCATGGTGCAAGATAACGCCGACCGAACCACGCAAGCCGGTGCGCGGTGCTTGCGCGGGCGCTTGCGCGGGCGCTTGCGCGGGCGCCCGGCGCATTCTATCATCGTCTCGCTTCTTCACGATTTACGCGAGCGCAGACGCTCGGAAGCCGGTGCAACTCCGGCGCGGCCCCGCCACTGTAACGGGCGCAGCACAGTCGCTGACACCTCGCTCACCATGCCACTGGCAGGCTCGGCCTGCTGGGAAGGCGAGCGGGGGCCCGAAGCCAGGAGACCTCTGCGAGCGCGCCACACGACACCCTCGGGGGAGGGCACCGTGGCGACTCCATCCATCCGCCGCGCAGTCCGCAATTTCGTTCTCGCTTCAGCAGCATCGCTCGTTTCGGGTCTGATCGTTCCAGTTTCGATTCTCCGCGCCCAGGTGCCCGGCGACACCGCCGCGCTGCCGGAGATCGTGGTCACGGCCACGCGCTATCCCGTGCCACCCGAGTCGCTTTCGGCGACGCTCACCGTGCTCAAGGGCGACGACCTCCGGGCGCAGGGCATTTCGTTCGTGGCCGACGCCCTCCGCGAGGTGCCCGGCCTGCATCTCGTGCAGGGCGGCTCGTTCGGAGCCGCGACGTCGCTCTTCACCCGCGGTGGCGAGAGCGACTACACCAAGGTGCTGGTGGACGGCGTGCCCGTGAACCAGCCCGGGGGCGCCTACGATTTCGCCTCGCTCACGACCGACAACGTGGAGCGAATCGAGGTGCTCCGCGGTCCGGCGAGCGTGCTCTACGGCTCGGACGCGGTGAGCGGCGTGGTCCAGATCATCACGCGCGACGGCGCCGGCCCGACCAGGGTGGACGCGGACGCAGAGGCGGGCACATTCGGCACCGTGCGGTGGAGCGCCGCGGCGCACGGGGGGACCGGTGGCAGCGCGGACGCCGGTGGCGCCGCGCTCGGTTGGTCGGGCTCGCTCTCACGGCTCACCACCGACGGTGCATACGCGTTCAACAACGCGTACCGAAACACGGCGGCGAGCGTGCGGCTTCGCGCCCGGCCGGACGCGGAAACCGACGCGGCGCTCACGTTCCGGTTCACCGACGGGCGGTTCGCCTTCCCCACCGATTTCACCGGGGCACTCACCGATCGGAACCAATTCAACACCGATCGCACGACGACAGTGTCGCTCGAAGTGTCCCGGCGGCTTGCGCGGGGACTCGAGGGTCAGCTCCTCGTCGGCCGGAATGCAGAGCGAAGCGGGTTCGACAACACGCCCGACCCGCCGCCGGGGCCGGCGGACGTCGAGACGAGCCGGGCGCGCGTGCGCCGCGAGACGGCCGAAGCGCGCGCGCTCTACACCGGCCTGCCGCGCACGACGCTCATGGCCGGCGTCGCGCTCGACCACCAGCACGAGCACAGCACCGACGAGTCCGATTTCGGGTTCGGCGCGACGGCCGATACGTTCGCGGCCGCGCGGCACGATTGGGGCTTTTACGCGCAGGCGTCGGCGGAGCCGGGGCGCCGCGTGCGCCTCTCGGCCGGCGGACGGCTCGACCGGAACAGCCGATTCGGCGACTTCTGGACCTGGCGCACGAGCGCGCTCGTGCTCCTGACCCCCGCGACGCGGCTCCGCGCCTCGGCGGGCAATGCGTTCAAGGAGCCGAGCTTCTTCGAGAATTTCGCGACGGGGCCGTTCGCCACGGGCAACCCGAACCTGGCGCCGGAACGCACCCAGAGCTTCGAGGGCGGGATCGAGCAGGACGCGCTGCACGGTCACGTGACGCTGTCGATCACCGGATTCGCGCAGCGCTTCCGCGATCTCATCCAGTTCACGGGGGCGCCGCCAGCACCGGGCGCACCGAACTACTTCAACATCGCGGCGGCAAACGCATCAGGCATCGAAGCGTCGGTGGACCTGAAGCGGCTCGGGCCGGTGGGTCTCACGGCGGGCTATACGTGGCTGCACACGCGGGTCACTGACGCCGGATTCGACACGGGGCCGGACGCGAATTTTGTCACCGGCGAACGGCTGCTCAGGCGGCCCGGCCACGCGCTCACGCTGCGGGCGTATTCCGACCCGCGGGCCCGGGCGCAGCTTGGCGCCGAGCTCGAGGTGGTCGGCGCGCGCGACGATCTGCGGTTCGCACAATTCCCGACACCCACCACGCGCATCGAGCTTCCCGCCTACGCGACGCTCGACCTGAGCGGCCACGTGCGCCTGCTCGGCGCGGGGCGCGCACCCGGACTTGGGGTGACGCTCAGGGTGGAAAACGTATTCGACAAGGACTACGAGCAGGTAGCGGGATTCCCGGCGCGAGGGCGGACACTGCTGGTGGGGCTCGCATCGAGCTATCGATGAGCGAAGGGCGGTACCGACGGTGCCGCCCTTACCGCCCTTCGCTTACCGCCTCTACCGTCCTTGCCACCTTTCGTTCCGGTACGACCTGGGGCGAGCCGTCGGGGAGGGTGGCGACCGACACCGGCCACTGAAATATCCGCTCGAGCGTGTCGCTGCGAAACACCTCGGCGGGGCTCCCCTCGGCCGCCACCCGCCCTTCGTCAAGCAGCACGATGCGATCCGCGAAGCGAGCGGCGAGGTTGAGCTCGTGGGTAATGACGAGACCCGCGAGCCCGTCGCGCACCAGCCCGCGCACCAGCTCGAACAGCTCCATCTCGTGGCGCACGTCGAGCGAGGCGGTCGGCTCGTCGAGCACGAGGATGCGCGGCTGCTGCGCCAGCGCGCGCGCCAGCCGCACCAGCTGCCACTCGCCGCCGGAAAGGGTGTCGACCCGCCGCTTGGCCAGCCGCTCGACGTCGCAACGCCGGAGCGCCTTGAGCACGGCCTCGCGGTCCTGCGGTCCTTCCGGTGCGAGCGGCCCCAGGTGCGGATACCGACCGAGCAGGACCATCTGGGCGACGGTGAGAGGAAAAACGATGTCTTCGCGCTGCGCCACGACGCCCACGACCTTGGCAAGCGAGCCGCCGCGCCATTCGGCGACCGGCCGCTCGTCGAGCAGCGCGGCGCCACCGTTGAGGGGCACGAGGCCGAGGAGTGCCCGTACCAGGGTGGTCTTGCCGCTGCCGTTAGGGCCGCAGACGGCGAGCAGCTCGCGAGGGGTGACGCGGAGCGATACGCCGTCGAGCGCCGGCACCGAGGCGCCGTCGTACCGCACGGTAAGCTCGCGGCCTTCGAGGATCACGTAAGCGTCCGGCGTAAGAGAACAGCAAAGAGCGGTACGCCCACGAGCGCGGTGACCGCCCCAACCGGCAGCTCGAGCGGACGCACCACCGTGCGCGCGAGCGCATCGGCCAGCACCATGAACATGCCGCCGCCCAGGAACGCGACCGGGAGCAGCTCGCGGTGGAGCGGCGTCCAGATGCGCCGCGCCGCGTGCGGCACCACGAGCCCCACGAACCCGATCACGCCCGACACCGCGACGCTCGCCGCGGTGAGGAGCGCGGTGGCGACGTACACGATCCGCTTGTCGCGCTCCACTTCGGCCCAGAGGTGCTTGGCGCTCTCCTCGCCGAGTGAGAGCAGGTCGAGCGCGCGCGCGCTCAGGAAGAGGGCGGCGAGCGGCAGCACCGCATAGGCCGCGAACACGGTGAGCGAGCGCCACGACGCCGCGCCGAAGCCGCCCAGGAGCCAGAGATACGCGCGGCGGAGCTGGCTCGCACTCGAGAGCGACACGACGGCGGTCATGAGCGCGCCGGCAAAGGCGCCGACCACGACACCGGCGAGCAACAGCACACGGGGGTCGAGCCGGCGCCCGGCCACGGCACTCAGCCGGTACACCAGCCCGACCGCCGCCGCCGCACCCGCGAACGCCGCGGCGGGCACGGCCCAGGGCCACGATGGGTTCACCGCGATGGCGATGACAGCGCCGAGTCCGGCGCCGCCCGAGAGGCCGAGGAGATAGGGGTCGGCCAGCGGGTTGCGCACCAGCGCCTGTAACGCGGCACCGGTGATGCTGAGGCTCCCGCCCACGAGAAACGCGAGCAGCACGCGCGGTACGCGCAGCTCGCGAATGATGGGTGCCGTGTCGGCGCTGGCGTAGCGCAGGCCGTCCCACAGCTCGCGCGGGCCCAGGGGCACCGGTCCGGCCCAGATGCCGACCAGCAGGCATAGTGGCAGCAGCAGGATGAGGAGCAGCGTTGGCCACTTCATTCGCCGACCTCCGCGGAGAGCGTCGCCGCATGGGCGGCGCGCGCATTGCCCAGAGCGCTGCGCAGCTCACGAATCGCATCGGGCGAGCGGGGGCCCGGCCAGGAGAACTCCGTGCCTTCGATGTGTACGAGGCGGCCCTCGCGCACCGCCCCGACGGCCGACCATTCCGGCCGGCCTTCGAGCGAGGGGGCATCCGCACCCAGGGTCAGTATCAGGTCGGGGTTGCGCGCGGCGACCGCCTCGATGCTCACCACGGCCGATGACGGCGCGACGTCGTCGAAGACGTTCCGTGCGCCGGCGCGCGCGAGCAGCTCGGTAAGAAAACTCCCCCGCCCCACCGTCATTGCCGGCTGCGTCCAGGCAAGGAAGAACACCGACAGCGGATGCACACCCGGCGGCGCCGAAGTCTCGGCGAGCGCCGCCTCGAAGGCGCGCGCGACCGAGTCGCCCTGGAGCTCGTGTCCGGTCACGCGGCCCAGGAGGCGCGCCAGCCGGGGCACGTCGGCCAGATGATCGGTGGTGAGGCGGAGCGATGGTACGCCCAGATCGGCCAGGCGCTCGTGGGCGGCGACATTCTGGCCGGAGCTGTAGAGCAGAACGAGATCCGGGCGGCGGGCGACCACGGCCTCGAGGTTGGGATCGATGCCGTCGCCCACGCTCGGCACCTTGAGAGCGGCGGCAGGGTAGTCGCACCATGTCGTGCGGCCGACCACGGCGTCGCCGGCGCCGATCGCGAACAGCATCTCGGTGATGGCGGGGACCAGCGAGACGATGCGGCGCGCCGGGACACCCACCCGCACCGTATCGCCGCCGTCGTCCGCCATGGGCGTGCCGCGGGCGACGCGCGCCGGCGCTGTATGGCACGCGCCGAGCGACCCGAGCATTGACGCGCCGAGCAGGGCGAGAAGCGGCGCGCCGAGGCGGGACGCGCCGCGGAAGAGCCGGGGAATCGGGGATCGAAGGATCGCGCCGTCCGGTTCAGGGTGTCGAACCCTAGGAGCCCTGCGGGATGGTTGCAAGAGCAGCCTCGAGCGCCGCCTTGAGCCGCGCTCGCTCCGCCGTGTAGCGCGCCCACTCGACGGGGGCCACCTCGGCTTCGCGGCCGCCGTAGGCGGCATCGAGCCGCGCGAGTGATGCGAGCAGCACGTCGGGCTGGCGCGCGCCCGCCGCGCCCGGGCGCGGCAGCAGGCGCACCGCGGCCACCACGAATGCAAGTCCGACGGCTGCCACCAACGCGGGCAAGAGCCACGAGGGCACGGCACCGCTCCCGGGGAGCCCCACCCGGAGCGTATCGCCCGCCGTGAGCGAGCCGGTCCACCGATAGTACGTGCGCGATTGAATCAGCTCGCTGTCCGCCACCGCGAGACTCGGCGTCGTCACCTGCGCCTTCCGTTCCTCGAGCAGCACGTTCACCAGCTCCGCCGGCTGGCGCATCGGGAGCACGAGCTTTCGGAGTCCCGCGGGCAGCACGTAATCCACCACGATCTGCTTCTCGCCGGGCGGGATCGGGGCGTAGAAGAGCAGCCGGTCGCCGGTGCGGCGCACGGCGTCGGGAGAATAGTCGCCCTCGCCCGCCTCGAGCCCGAGCGAGCCGCGGGGGAGTGCCGCGCTCCACGTGGGCGTGAGCGAATCGCCCGCGATGCGGGTGCGGTCGCCGCGGTTGTTGAGCACGATGAGATCGAGCACCGCGCGGCTGCCGTCGGACCGGGGCCGGGCCACAACGAGGTGGCGCGCCTCGAGCGCCACGCGCTGGGTGCTCGACGTGTCGGAGACGACCACCCTGAGCGCGGTGTCGGGGCGGGCGGGGTTCAGGTGGACCGGGGGAGAGAAGTACTCGATGCCCGCGTAGCGGGAACTGATAAGGTAGATAGACGTGGTATCGGCGGTGAATCGGAAGCGAAAGCGGCCAGCCGGGTCGGAGCTGGTGGAGTCGACCGGTCCCTCGGCGGCGCGGCCGACACGGTGCAGGACAACGCGTGCGCCGGGCACCGGCACCGTGTCGCCGCGCTGCACGGTCACGATCTGGCCTGCGGCTAAGGTTTGAGCGGCGACACGGGCGGTGGGGATGGTAAGGAAGGCGGTAAGCGCGGTAGTGACGGAAAAGATGGTAGGGCTTGGGGAACGGGCCGTCAGGCGGAATAGGACACGGCCGGCGCAGTCCCCTACCGCCTTTACCGCCGTTACCGCCACTACCGCGTCCCTTGCTCCCTTGCCGCCCACTTTAGGGCTGAAATCTTCCGAAATCCTGCGGATCCATCTTCTCCAGGTAGTGTTTCAGCTTATCCGCCTCGAGCGACGGGTCGGGGGCAGGCTCATCGGTCTCGACGCCACTCTGATCCAGCAATTGATCGCTGGTAAAGATCGGAGCACGGAGTCTCAGCGCGAGCGCAATGCTATCCGACGGCCGCGCGTCGACCTGGTACACATGGTCGTCGCGCCGGATGAGCAGCTCGGCGAAGTAGGTGTTTTCCTTGACCGCACTGATGATGACGCGGCGGAGATCGCCGCCCAGGCTCACGATCACCTGCTTGAGCAGATCGTGGGTGAGCGGGCGCTGCGCCTTCATTCCCTGCAGCTCCATCGCGATCGCGCTGGCCTCGGCGGGGCCGATCCAGATCGGCAGTACGCGCGAGCCGTCCTTTTCGCGCAGGATCACGACCGGCGTGTTGGTGGTCCGGTCGAGTCCCAGGTGCGCTACGGTAACTTCAATCATTCGTCCGTGGTCCAGTCGTCCGCCGGCCGCGAGGCCGACGCGTCAGCGGGCGGCCGACTGCAGCGCTTTCACGCGATCGGTCCGCTCCCAGGTGAACAGCTCCACCTTGCGGTCGCCGTACCGCACCACCTTGGGTTTGCGGCCGAAGTGTCCGTAGGTCGCCGTCTGACTGAAAATAGGCCGCTTGAGCTTGAGCGTGTCAATGATTCCGCGGGGGGTAAGATCGAAGACCTCTCGCACGATCTGCTCGAGCCGGCGGTCCGGCAGGACGCCGGTGCCGAAGGTGTCCACCATGACCGACACCGGCTCGGCCACCCCGATGGCGTACGCGGCCTGCACCTCGACGCGGCGCGCGAGCTTGGCCTCCACGATGTTCTTGGCCACCCAGCGCAGCGCGTAGGCGGCCGAGCGGTCCACCTTGGAGGGATCCTTGCCGCTGAACGCGCCGCCGCCGTGGCGGGCCATGCCGCCGTAGGTGTCGACGATGATCTTGCGTCCGGTGAGGCCGGCGTCACCGTGCGGGCCGCCGACCACGAAGCGCCCGGTGGGATTGACGAGATAGTTCACCCGGCGCCCCTCGAACCCGTGCTTCTCAAGGACCGGCCGGATCACCTCGCGCACCACGAGATCGCGGATCGTGTTCTGGCTCAGCTCGCGCCCGTTCACCCGCTCGGCGTGCTGGGTGGAGATCACCACGGTGCGCACCGCGACGGGACGATCACCTTCGTACTCCACGGAGACCTGGCTCTTGCCGTCGGGCCGGAGCCAGTCGACCGGCCCGACACCGTTGAGCCCCTTGCGGACCGCGGCGAGGCGCTCGGTCATGCGGTGGGCGAGCACGATGGGGAGCGGCATGCGCTCGCGGGATTCGGCGGTTGCGTAGCCGAACATCATGCCTTGGTCGCCGGCGCCCTGGTCGTGCCCACGGCTCGCGTTCACACCCATCGCGATATCGGGCGACTGGCGATCGATCGAGGCGAGCACCGCGCAGGTGCGGCAGTCGAAGCCGTACGAGGCGTCGGTATAGCCGATACGCTCGACGGTCCGGCGCACGACGTCGGGAATGTGCACGTACGTCGATGTGGTGATCTCCCCGGCGACGACGGCCATGCCGGTGGTCACGAGCGTCTCGCACGCCACCCGCCCGTTCGGGTCTCTGAAGAGGATCGCATCCAGCACCGCATCGGAGATCTGGTCGGCCACCTTGTCGGGGTGGCCCTCGGTCACCGATTCGGAGGTGAACACATGTCGCTCGGAGCGCGCCATAGCGTGAATTCTCGGAGGTGAAAGTCGTCGACGGGCAGTCCGGTCAGCCCGGGGCGTGGCCGGGGGGCAAGGTAGCGACGCCTGCGCGGCGCGGCAACGCCGCCGCGGGATCGAGCAGACGGAGATCAACGTGCTCGTGCACGGCATCGCGGATCGCGTTCAGCACCGCGTCGCCGGTGGGCGCGGCCAGTGCGGCGTCGGCGGCGCGGCGCGCGGCGGCTTCGGGCACCGTGCGGATGACCCACTTGACCAGCGGTATCGACGGCGGCGCCACACTCAGGCGATCGTATCCGAGCCCGACGAGCAGCACCACGGCGAGCGGATCGGAGGCCATTTCGCCGCAGATGCTCACCGGAAGCCCCGCCGCGCGCCCGCACTCGAGCACCGCGTGCAACTGCCGCACGACCGCCGGATGAAACGGGGTGAAGCGGTGCGCGAGGCGCGCGTTGCCGCGGTCCACCGCAAGGGTGTACTGCGTGAGGTCGTTGCTGCCGATGCTGAAGAAGGCGCTCACCTCGGCGAGCCGGTCGGCAACCACCACGGCCGCCGGCGTTTCGATCATGACGCCCACCGGAACCGCGGCCGCCGCCCGCACGCCCGCGGCGCGGAGCGCGGCCGCCTCCTCGGCGAGCAGCTCGCGGGTCTCGACGATCTCCTCGTAGCGGGTGACGAGCGGGAGCATGAGCTGCACGTCGCCGTCCGCGGCGGCGCGGAGCACGGCGCGGAGCTGGGGGCGAAAGATCTCGGGCTGGTCGAGGCAGACGCGGATCGAGCGCCAGCCGAGAAACGGATTGGCCTCCTGGGGCGCCTGGAACGATGCCGGGAACTTGTCGCCGCCGAGATCGAACGAGCGCAGGATGACCGGCCGCCCGCGGAACGCGAGCGCCACGCGCCGGTAGTACTCGGTCTGCTCGGCTTCGGTGGGCAGGCTGGTGCGGCCGGTGAGCAGGAACTCGGTGCGGAGAAGTCCGACCCCTTCGGCCCCGAAGCGCACAGCCGCCTCGATTTCCTCGGGCAGATCGATGTTGCCCATGAGCATGACGCGGCGCCCCTCGGGCGTCACGGCGGCCTTGTCGGCCACGCTCTCGAGCTCGAGCTCGAGCCGGTGCCGCCGGCTCACCTGGGTGCGGACGTCCTCCAGCTCGCCGACGGTGGGATCGACGGTGATGGTGCCGGCCTGCCCGTCGAGCAGCACGACGGCGCCGTTCGGAATCCGGGCCAGCGCGCCGACCGCACCCATCACCGCGGGGATGCCGAGCGAGTGCGCGAGGATGGCGGCGTGAGAGGTGCGCGTGCCCTCTTCGCTCACGAGACCCACGACGTGGTCGCGGTCGAGCTGGACCGTAAGCCCCGGGGCAAGCTCGCGCGCCACGATGATGACCTGCTCGTCGGAGGCGACGTCCCCCATCTCGGTGTCGGCGGCGCCGGTGAGGCGGAGCAGCATCCGGCGCTGGATGCCGTTCACGTCGGCGAGTCGGTCGCGCAGGCGCGCGCTGGTGGCGTTGGACCAGGCGTCGCGCACCTCGAGCGCCTTGAACTCGTACGCGCTCTCGGCGCTCAGCCGGTTGTTGCGGATGAGTTGTTCGACCGACGCGAGAAACTCCGGGTCCTTCGCCATCTCGATCTGCGCGTCGAAGATCCGGGCCTCCTCGGGGCCGGCGCGCTGCAGGACCCGCTGGCCCAACTCCTCCAGGCCGGCTACGACCGCGGCGACGGCCTGGCGCAATCGCCTGATCTCGGTGTCCACCTGCTCGGGCGGGACAGTGCGGTCCGGGATGGAGGGAAGGTCGAGGCGCACGATGAGCGCGGGCGCGCACGCCACGCCCGGCGAAACGCCGACGCCCCGGACGACCCGCGCCGCGCTCACATCTCCCCGAATCCGGCCGCCACCAGCTCGGCCAGCGCCTGCACCGCCCGGTCCGCGTCCGGGCCGTTCGCGCGGATGACGATCGCGCTGCCGCATTCGGCGGCGAGCATCATCACGCCCATGATACTCTTGGCGTTCACCTCGAGCCCGTCCTTGCAGATGAGGATGTCGGCGTCGAACGTGCTGGCGAGCCGCACCAACTGCGCCGCGGGCCGCGCGTGCAGCCCGAGCGGGTTCACGATCGTTGCCTGCCGCTCCGTGATCGGCGTCGTCACGGGAACACGAGCCGGAACAGCAGCGTGAGAGCGACCGTCACGAGCGCAATCCGGATGGCCGTGACGCGCGGCCCGAGCCAGCGCGCGCCGGCCACCGCGCCCGCCGTGAGCCCGAGCGCCGCAAGTGCGGCGGTGGGCCGGTAGTGCTCGAGAAACCACGCGGCGACCAGCGGCAGCGCGAGCCCCACGGCGAAGCCGGCCGCGGGCCCGACCCGGGCCACGACCCGGGGAATCCACGAGCGGCCGATTGCCGCGCCGACGTTCATGCCGGCCGAGAGGCCGGTCTGGAGCGCCCATACCGCGGTGCGCCACCGCACCGCGTTGTACACAAGAAAGAAGGCCACGACGGCCCACCAGCCGGCGCCGAGTGCGAGCGCGCCCAGCGCAGCGGCGATGAGCGCCGGCAGCAGCCCCGCCCAGAATAGCTGATCGCCGAGCGCGCCGAGCGGGCCGCAGAGCGCGGTGCGAAGGCGGCTGATCTGGGCCGGCGGCGCCGCGTCGTACTCGGCGCGGACCAGCGCGCCGAGCGCGAGCCCCGCCAGGTTCGGGTTGCAGTTGAAGAACTCCGCCGAGCGGCTCACGGCGCCCGGGTAGCGCGCCGGGTCGGTGGCTTTGAGATCCTCGAGCAGCGGCTCCGCCGCGTAGCCCAGGCCTACCCCGAGCATCCGCTCGTAGTTCCAGCTCCCCTGCACCGCGAAGAGTCGGAGCAGCGCGTGCCGGGCGCCGGTCATATGAGCACCGCGAGTGCCAAGCCAACCACGATTCCGGCGGCGAGCCAGCGGAGCCGGTTGCCATGCCCCGCGTTCCGGAGCGCGCCGCCGAGCGCGGCGGCGAGGCCGACCCCGACGAGTGTCAGACTCAGTGCCACCGCCGTGCGGCGGTCGAGCCGGCCGAACGTGGCGGCGACCCAGGCGGCGGCGAGCCCGAGCGCCGTGAGCAGCGCGCTTCTCGCGGCGTCCCGCGCCACGCCGCCGTACTGCACCCGGAGAATGGCGCGCTCCTCCCCGGCCGCGAGCGCCGCCGCATGTCGCTGCACCGCGGCGGCGTTCATCCCGCGGAGCGCTTGGAGGCTCCAGCCACCGATCACGGCGATGATGAGTCCCACCGTCCCGGCGAGGCCCAGGCTCAGCTCCCACGGCGCGCCCGCGGCGACCGCGACGCCCGCGATGGTCGCGGGCCCATAGTCCGGATAACGCGCCGCGCCCACCGGCAACACGTCGAGCGCGAAGAGCTCGAGCAGCACCCCCACGCGGAGTCCGGCCCCGATGTCGCCCAGAATCACGCCGGTCACGGTGCCGGCCACGAGCGGCCGCGCGATCATAGTCTGGCCGACGCTCACGAGGTCGAGGCCCACGAGCGTGCCCCACACGAGCAATGCGATGAGCGCGAGAGGATCGGCGCCGATCATGCTAGCGCACTCGTGCCAGTCCGCTCATGCGAGCGCCTTGAGCGGCACCTTGACCGCCGTGGGCACGTCCTGCGCCGTGACCTTGGCCCCGGCCGCTTCCATCCGCCGGAGTGCGGCGAACTCGTCATCGGTGAGATAGACGTACGGCAGCCGCTGCCGCCGGCCGGGCCGGTGGTGAATGCCCCCCACATTGATCGCGTCAATCCCGCCCGGCGCGGCCTCGCGCAGCGCCGACATGGTCGCGATGTCGCCGGTGAGCACGAGCGTACGGCGCGAGTCGGCTTGCCACGTGGCGAGCGCCGGCGCGGCCTCCGCCACGGTCGCAAAGCGAAGCTCGAGGTCCGGCGGCGCCGCCATCCGATAGAGATCCTGCTCCCACGGGCTCCCCGCGACGGCGTCGTCCACCAGGACCACGACGTCGATGGCGAGCCGACCGCCCCAGCCCACGACCACCTGCCCGTGGATCAGCCGGTCGTCGATGCGGTAGAGCAGGATCGGCATCACGGCACCCGGATGGCCTTACCGCCCGCGGCGGCCGCCCGGCAGGCCGCCTCGCCGGGCGACTGGCCCAGGTGAAAGACGAAATCGACCAGCATGGCGAGATTCACCCCGGTGACGACCTTCACGTCGAGCTCGCTCCGGAGCCGGGCAAGTGTCGCCACGAGGCACGACCCGCTCGCCATGTCAACGAACACGACCGTTGGCCGGCCGCCGACGGCCGCCACGATGCGCTGCTCCAGCGTGCCGCGGTCGCACCCCGTGTTGGTGACCGGCACCAGCACGCCGGACACGCCGCTGATCGACTCGGCCGCCTCGACGAGCGCCCCCGCCAGCGCGCCGTGGCAGACCACGACGCCCTGCAGCTCGCCGCTCGACGCCCCGGGCGCCGGCATGGCCCCGCTCGCCTCACTCATAGTCACTCTGCAGGTATTCCCGCACCCCGCGCTGCTCCTTCATCCGCTTGATGAGGCGCTCGTTGAAGGCGGCGGCCACGTCGACGCCGGAGTAGCGCAGCAAGTGCATCATCGCCACCACCTCGGAAATCACGGTGATGTTTTTCCCGGGATTGAGCGGCACCACGACCTTGGGCAGCGGCACCTCGAGGATCACTGCCTCCTCCCGGGCGAGCCCGGTGCGGTCGGTGTCCTTGGCCGTGTCCCAGTCCTCGAGCTGTACCACGACCTCGATCCGCTTCTGCTGGCGCACCGCCCGCACGCCGAAGAGCGCGGGGATGTCGATGAGGCCGATGCCGCGGATCTCCATGTGGTGCGCCGCCAGCTCGTGGCCCCGTCCAATCAGCACGTCATTCTCGCGGCGAGTGATCTGCACCACATCGTCGGCCACGAGCCGATGCCCCCGCTCGACCAGATCGAGCACGCACTCGCTCTTGCCGATACCGGAACGCCCGACGAAGAGCAGGCCCACCCCATAGACGTCCGCGAGCGAGCCATGCGCCGTGGTCCGCGGGGCGAAGGCGTCTTCTACGATCGGCTTGATGCGGCGGTAGAACTCGTTGGTCTTGAGTCGGCTCCGGAGCACCGGCACGCTCCGCTCCTTCGCCAGCTCGAGCAGCTCCTGCGGCACCTCCTGGCCCTTGGTGATGAAGAGGCACGGGAGGTCATAGGTAAAGAACTGCTGCAAGCGCTGGCGCCGCTCATCCGGCGGGAGCGACCGCAGATACGTAATCTCCGTCTCGCCGAGTACGTGGAGCCGGTGGGGCGCAAACCGGCCGGTATAGCCAGCCAGCGCCAGGCCGGGGCTCGCTACCTCGGCCGCGGGAAGTTGGCGATCGAGGCCCAGCTCACCGGTGAGCGCCTCGAGCTGAAGCGGGTCGCCGCGGCGGGTGAGGAAGTCGCGTAGACGGAGCATCAGCCAGGCGGCGCGGGTCGCGGGTGAATCCGGCGCGGGCGGCCGGTGGCTCGCTCCACTTGCCGGCGGAGCTTGGCCTCCGCACGGTCGAGTGCGGTCCGGTGGTCGCCGGCCTCGCCGTGGGCCACGAGGAAGTCTCCCCGCGCATCGTGCAATCGCAATTCTACCAGTCGGACGGCGCCGTCGGCGGCAAAGACGACGGCAGCTTCGAGCGGGCGCCGGGCGCGCGCCGCCAAACGTTCAGCCACGGCGGTCGCGCGGGCGCGGAGCGCCTCGGGCACCTCGCAGTGCCGGGCCGTGATGGTCGTCTGCATGCTCAGCTCCTTCCATTCGAGATCTCCTCCAACTGCCGTTCGGTCGCATCCGCCGCCGCGCCCCAGGTATGCGCCTCGGCGTATCTCCGGGCAGCCGCGCCCAGCCGCCCGACCAGCTCGGCGTCGCCGGCGAGCGCCAGCATGCGGCCGGCGAGCGCACTGATGTCGCCGTGGGGCACCAGCAGCCCTGTCTCGCCGGCGCGCACGGAGTCACGAAGTCCCGGACTGTCGGATGCGAGCGTCGGCGTGCCGCAGGCGCCGGCCTCGAGCACCGTGATTCCCCACCCTTCCTTGGGCGAGACGAACACGTTGGCCCACGCGCGTCGGAGCAGCGAGATCTTCTCCGCCTCGCTCACGTAACCGCGAAACCGCACCGCGGACCCGAGCCCGAGCCCGGCGGCGAGCCGCTCGAGCGCCGCGCGATAGTCACCCGCGCCGGCCACGTCGAGCGAAAGATCGGGTCGGGTGCGCCGGGCCAGCGCCAGCGCGCGCAGGGCCACGTCGACTCCCTTGTACCGCTTCAGCCTTCCAACATATACGAACGAAGGGGCCGCCGTGCGCCCGCCGACGGCGCGTCCGGCGTCCGACTCCGGCGTGAAGCGGACGCTGTCGACTCCGGGCCGCACGACCCGAATCCGCTCGGCGGCGACGCCGCGCGCCACGAGGTCGTCGCGGGTGCTCTCGCTCACTGCCTGGAACCACGCGCGCCGGTAGCGGCGTGCGAGCGGCCGCTCCGCGAGCCAGACGATCGCGGCCGCGGGCCACGACGCCTCGGAGAACGCGGTCTCGCCGAAGAGATGCGGCACCATGGCCAGCACCGGTATGTCGGTGAGCGTGGGCGTAAAGAGCGGCAGCTTGTTTACGTCTTCGACCAGCACGTCCGGCCGCGCCGCCCGGAGCGCGCGCCGTACGGCGCCGCGCCCCGCGAGCGCGAAAGTCTGACGGCCAGCGATCCGCTCGATCTCGATGCCCTGGATCAGGGCGCGCGGCGCCGCCCCCGGCCAGCCCGAGCAGACGAGTCGTACCTGATGGCCACGCGCCGCGAGCCGGCCGAAGGTCTCGAACAGATGTTGCTCGGCGCCGCCCGCGTGCGGGTTCTCCGGATCCTGCCAGTTGACGAGCAGGATCTTCACAGGCGTCCGAGCGTATGGGCCACGCGGTCGAGCACCCCGTTCACGAAGGCCGGCGCGCGCGCCCCCCCGAACCAGCGGGCAAGCCGCACGGCTTCGTCGATCGCCACCTTGGGTGGAATCTCGCCCAGCTCCAGCTCGTGAATGCCCAGGCGCAGAATGTTCCGCTCGACGGCGGCGATGCGGTTGAGCCGCCAGTGCTCCGCCGCGTCCGAGGCGAGCCGGTCCAGCGTGCCCACGTGCGAGACGACGCCTTCGGCGAGGGCTTCCGCCCGATCCAGCACCCGCGGCTCGGGTCCCGTGAGCCGCGCGAGCCCGCTCGCGATGTCCGGCATGGGCGGCGCACCCTGCAATTCCCAGGCGTAGAGCAGCTGGAGTGCGCGGGCGCGGCTCCGGGTCTCAGTCCGGAGCACGGATGCTCCTGAGCTGCGCGACCACGTCAGCCGCCTCGAGCGCGGCGGCGGCGGCCTCATGCCCCTTGTTGCCGGCGCGGCCGCCGGCGCGATCGATCGCCTGCTCGAGCGTATCCACGGTCAGCACGCCAAATCCGACCGGCAGCCCGTGGCGCACGGCGATCTCGCCGAGGCCATGCGCGGCCGCGCCGGCGACGTACTCGAAGTGCGGCGTGTCGCCACGGATCACGGCGCCGAGTGCCACGAGCGCGGCGTAGCGTCCGGATTCGGCCGCGACCGCGGCCGCCACCGGCAACTCGAACGCGCCGGGCACCCACACCACGTCGACCTGGCCCTCCGAAATTCCCGCCTCCGCGCAGCAGGCGAGCGCCCCGTCGAGCAGGCGGGTCGTCACGGCTTCGTTGTAGCGGCTCACGAGGATCGCCACCCTGCCCACGGGGCGGAGGCGGCCGGAAAGGCGGGACACGGCGGCGTCAGTGGGTAAGGAGATGGCCCAACTTGTCGCGCTTCACGTCGAGATAGCTCTGGTTGGCCTGCGTCGGGCTCGCGATGAGCGGGACGCGCTCCACGATCTCGAGCCCGTATCCCTCGAGGCCGACCAGCTTGCGCGGGTTGTTGGTCATCACCCGAATCGATGAGAGGCCGAGATCGCGGAGGATCTGCGCGCCGATGCCGTAGTTGCGCAGATCGGGCGGGAAGCCGAGCCGCTGGTTGGCCTGCACGGTGTCGGCGCCGGAGTCCTGCAGCGCGTACGCGCGGATCTTGTTCAGGAGACCGATGCCCCGGCCCTCCTGGTCGAGATACACGATGACGCCGCGCCCCTCGCGTCCGACGAGCTGCATGGCCGTGTGGAGCTGGGTGCCGCAGTCGCAGCGGTGCGAGCCGAAGACGTCGCCGGTGAGACACTTCGAGTGCATCCGCACCAGGATATTGGGCTGCTCCGCCACGTCGCCCATGACAAGGGCCACGTGCTCGGCGTGATCGACGTCGTTCCGGTACGCGATGATGGTGAACTCGCCGAGCTCGGTCGGGAGCCGCGCTTCAGCCACGCGGTGCACCAGCCGCTCGGTGCGGAGGCGATAGGCGACGAGCTGCGCCACCGTGATGAACGTGAGCCCGTGCTCGCGGGCAACGCGCTCGAGCTCGGGCCGGCGCGCCATCGAGCCATCGGCGCTGAGGATTTCGCAGATGACGCCGGCGGGCACGAGCCCCGCGAGCTGCGCCAGGTCCACGCTCGCTTCGGTCTGGCCCACGCGCTGAAGCACACCGCCTGGACGGGCGCGGAGCGGAAAGATGTGGCCGGGCCGGCGGAGGTCGGACGGGACGGTGGCCGGATTGATGGCGACGTGGATCGTGGTGGCGCGGTCCGCGGCCGAGATGCCGGTGGTGACGCCGAATCGGCGCTCGGCGTCGATGCTTACGGTGAACGCGGTGCCCTGCTCCTCGGTGTTGCGCTGGGCCATCTGCGGCAGGCCGAGCTGCTCGCAGCGCTCCGGCGTGAGAGCGAGACAGATCAGGCCGCGGCCGTGCTGCGCCATGAAGTTGATCATCTCGGGCGTGACCAGCTCGGCCGCGCAGACGAGATCGCCCTCGTTCTCGCGGTCCTCGTCGTCGGCCACGATGACGAGCTTGCCGTTCTTGAGGTCCTCGACCGCCTGTTCGATGGTGCCGAAGATCATGCGGCCTACCCGCGCTCCTTGAGGAGTGCCTGCACGTACTTCCCGATGGTATCGCCCTCGAGATGGACCGCGTCGCCCGGCTTGCGCTCGCCGAGCGTCGTGTGCTGTAAGGTAAACGGGATCAGCGAGACCTGGACCATGCCGGGCGCCGGGCGGGCATTCACCGTGAGGCTTACGCCGTCCACGGTGATGGAGCCCAGCGGCACCGAGACCGCGGCCACCTCGGGCGGCACCCGGATGTCGAGCAGGCGAGCATCGTCACGCTGGGCGATGCGTTCGATGGTGCCGACTCCGTCCACGTGCCCCTGCACCAGGTGGCCGCCGAGCCGGTCGCCCAGCCGGAGCGCGCGCTCGAGGTTGACCGCCTGCCCCGCGGCCGCGCTCGCGAAGCGAGTGCGCTCGAGCGACGTACGCACGACGTGGGCGCGGAACCAATCCGCGCCGAACTCCGCCACCGTGAGGCAAGCGCCGTCCACCGCCACGCTCTCGCCCGGCACGAGGTCGGGGAACGGCGCTTCGATCGTGAGATCGACGCCGCCTTCCGCCGGCTCCGCGCGGCGCAGGCGGCCTACCGCCGTGACTATGCCGGTGAACATGGCTTCCGATCGAGCACGAGCAGGGTGTCGTCGCCCAGGGCGCGGCGCTCGACGGAGCGCCAACGCTCGGCGTGGCTAATCGACGCATCGGGGAGGCCGTGGACGGCCGCGACGCCGTGCGCGCCGAGCCAGATGGGCGACTGGATCCAGACAAACCGGTCCACCAGATCGGCGGCGAGCAATGCGCCCGCCAGGTGTCCGCCGCCCTCCACGAGCAGCGAGGCGATGCCGTCGGCGCGGAGGGCGCGGAGCGCGGCCGCCGCGTTGGCCGCGCGGAGCACCCGCACCCCGAGTGCGTCGAGCGCGCGCTCCCGCGCAACCGGCGCGCCGGGCTCGGCGACGATCGTGGTTGGCGTGTCGCGCGCGGTGCGGACCAGGTTGCGATCAAGGGGCAGCTCGAGCGCGCGATCGAAGACGATGCGGCGCGGCGGCACTCGGGGCAGTATGCCGCGTCGAACGCCGGCGTCGGGCGAGCCGCTGCTCGCCACGCCCGGCGCCGCGCCCGGCGCCGCGCGCACGGTGAGCCGCGGATCGTCCGCGCGCGCGGTCCCGAGGCCGACGGCGATGGCGTCGAACCCCGCACGGAGCCAGTGGACGTACTCGCGCGCGTCCGGCCCCGACACCCAGCGTGATTGCCCTGCCGCGTCGGCGATCCGGAAATCGATGCTGGTCGCGAGCTTGAGCGCGACGAACGGCCGCGCCGGTTCGGCCAGTGCATGCAGAAAGGCGGCATTCTGCGCGGCTGCGCGATCGCCGAGCACACCGATCTCCACGTCGACACCCGCCGCGCGGAGCCGCGCCGCGCCGCCCGCCGCGACGGGATTCGGATCGGACGCCGCGATCACGACCCGCCGCACGCCCGCACGCAGGATCGCCTCGACGCAGGGCGGCTGCTTGCCGGCGTGCGCGCAGGGCTCGAGCGTCACCACGAGCGTGCCGCCGGCCGCGCGTCCGGCCGCCGCGTCGAGCGCCGCGGCCTCCGCGTGCGGGCCGCCGAACTCCGCGTGCCAGCCCTCGCCCACCGGTTCATGGCCCTGCAAGACCACCGCACCCACCATGGGATTCGGATGTACCCGTCCCCATCCGCGCCACGCGAGCTCGAGCGCGCGCTGCATGGCGGCCGGCTCGTTCACGGCTCAGAACGCGACCGCGAGCCCGGCGGAGGCGAAGAAACGGCCTGCCGACGGATCGAAGTCGGTGAACGTCGTGCCCAGGTGCTCGTCCTTGCCGAGCTGATACCCGGCCTCGCCCACGAGCTTGATGTGCGCCACGTCGAGTCCCGCGTCCGCAAAGCCCATCGTGCGGGCGCTGGAGAGCGTGAAACCGATCGGCGCCGGGGCCGCGGGCAACAGCGGGTCGCGGAACTCGATCAGCGCGCTGCCACTGTACCAGTCCTGACCCAGGCCGGCGGCAAGGGTGAGCGCGGACACCTGGGTGCCGACCGTCGCGCGCACGTTCCAGGCATGCATGTCCGCCGCGTAGGAGAACATGTCCCCTGCGGACACGTTGCCGTACTGCACCGTGGGGATCATCCGGCGCATGAGGCTCACCGACACCCCGGGCCGGCCGCCGCGACCGTCGAGAACGCTTATCCGCGCGCCGACACCGAAGCCGAGCGCGATGCTGCCGATGCGCGGCGCGCCCGGATCCACGAAGAAGTTGTCGACCACGTTGCTCGGCACCAACTGGGCCGAGCCGAGCAGATCAAGGCCGAGGAATCCGCCGGGGCCGCCGCCATAGAGGCCCACTGCGGCCTCCACGATCGGTGAGGGGAAGAAGAGCGCGTCGCCCCGGCCGACCGTGCGGGTCGTCCCATCATAGTTGGGGTCCGGCAACACGACGTGGGTCGCGTTCACCCGGGCCGTGAGCTGGACGTGCCCGAGCCCGCCGAGGGCGCCTGATGTCCCGAGCACCGGATTGCCGCCGCTCGTCAAGAGCCCGACGATCGGGTGATAGGCATGGGTGGCATCGAGGGCGGCGTTGCAGAGATTGCGCGCGCGCCCCGAGTAGGGATTGCAGCGGGCGTTCTGGGCGCGGAGCGCGGGCGCGGCGGCGGCAAGAACGAGCGCGACGAGCATCCCCGATCGGGCCGAGTGCATGCTACCATCCGTGATCAGCGGGCGAATCGCACGGCGCGTGGGCCACGGCTGATCTCGCCCAACGGCCAGGTGTCGACCCCATCGGCGCGCGCCGCCGCCTGCGCGGCGCTCACCGCGTCCGCGGGCAGCACGGCAATGAGCCCGACACCGAGGTTGAAGACGTCGCGCATCTCCTCGGTGCTGATCCCGCCCGCCTCGCTCAAGTATCGAAAGAGCGGCGGCCACTCCCAGCTCTCGGGGTCCACCGTCGCCGCGCATGCGGCGGGCAGGACCCGCACCAGATTGCCCGCGATGCCGCCGCCCGTGATATGCGCCAGTCCGTGCACGCGGTCGAGCACCGGTCTCACACTGCGGTCGTAGCTGCGGTGGACCGCGAGCAGCGCGTCGGCCGCCGTCATGCCGGTCTCGCCCAGCACGTCGTCGAGCGCGAGCCCCGCCTGCTCGAAGATCACTCGGCGCGCGAGCGAGTAGCCGTTGGTATGGAGCCCGGTCGAGGCGTAGCCCAGCAGCACATCGCCCGGCACGATCCGATCGCCGTGCAACGCCGCGTCCTCCTCCACCACGCCCACGATGGTCCCGGCCAGGTCGAACGTGCCCGGCGCGTAAAGTCCCGGCATCTGCGCCGTCTCGCCGCCGGCCAGCGCCATGCCGTGCACCCGGCAGCCGCGCGCGATGCCCTCGACGATCTCGGCCGTCTGCTCCACCGTGAGCCCCGCGCCCGCGATGTAGTCCATGAACGCGATGGGTGCGGCACCGTGCACCAGGATGTCGTTGACGCTGTGGTTGACGAGATCCTCGCCCACGCCACCGAGCCGCCGGGCCGCGAGCGCCACCAGCACCTTGGTGCCGACCCCGTCGGTGCTGAGCACGAGCGTGGGCTTCCGCATGCCGGCGGGCACCCGCACCATCCCGCCGAACGCCCCGACCTCGCCCACGCTGAGCGCTGTGCGCGTCCCCGCGACGAGCCGCGCGATCGTCTCCTTGGCGCTTTCCGCCGCAGCCAAGTCGACCCCCGCCGCCGCGTAGCGTCCGCCTGTCCGCCTGTCCGCCTGTCCGCCCCCGATCACACCGGCTCCGCCAGGACCACGTGGGTCAGATCGCGGAAGGCGTGGACCCGCCGCTCGACGTCTGACATCGTCACGCCATCGAAGCCGCGGATGCCGAAGCTCGCCACGGCGTAGGAGCCCATGGCGGCGCCGTACACCATGGCGCGCCGCAGCTGGTCGCGGCCGCTGGCGCCGGCGCGCGCAAGGTAGCCCATGAACCCCCCGGCAAAGCTGTCGCCCGCGCCGGTCGGATCGAAGACCTCCTCCAGCGGGAACGCCGGCACGTAGAACGTGCGGCCGGCCTCGATGAGGAGCGCGCCGTGCTCGCCCTGCTTGATCACGACGGACGTCGGCCCGCGCCCGAGGATCCAGCGCCCGGCGCGGTGCACGTTCCAGTCGCCCGACAGCTCGCGCGCCTCGCCGTCGTTCACCATCAGGATGTCGACCCGCTCGAGCAGGCCGAGCAGCGCGTCGCGCTTGCCCTGGATCCAGTAGTTCATCGTGTCGCACACGACGAGGCGGGGCCGCGCCACCTGATCGAGAATGCCGAGCTGCAAGTCGGGATCGATGTTGCCGAGGAAGAGATATTCGGCCGAGCGGAAGCCAGCCGGCAGCTTGGGCGAGAACTGCGCGAAGACGCCGAGCCGCGTCTCCAGCGTTTCACGGCTCTGGAGGTCGTAGGAATACTTGCCCTTCCAGCGGAAGCTCTCGCCGTCGGCGCGCTCGACACCCGACCAGTCGATGCCGCGCGGTGCCAGGCGCTCGAGCTCGGCCCACGGGTAGTCGCGGCCCACCACGCCGACCACCCCCACCGGTGCCAGCAGCGAGGCCGCCACGCTGAAGTACACGGCGGAGCCGCCCAGCGCGTCGGCGGTTTCGCCGAATGGCGTGAAGACGGAATCGAGCGCGATGCTGCCGACGACGAGCAGGCTCATCAGGTCACATCCGGTCGGGCGCGGAGACGCCGAGGACGGCGAGCGCGTTGGCAAGGACGATGCGCGCGGCGCGCGCAAGAAGGAGCCGCGCGTGCTCGGTGGGCGCGCCCTCGGGCGCGCCGACCGCGCGGGTGTGGTGATACCAGCCGTGGACCGAGGTCGCGAGCTCCTGCAGGTAGTTGGTGATGCGGTGCGGCTCGCGCTCGCGCGCGGCGCGCTCCACGATTTCCGGAAACCGCACCATCCGCTTGAGCAGCTCGCTGTCCTCCGGCGCCGGGAGCGCCGCGAGGTCGAGCGGTCCGGCCACCGTCTCCGGCTCGCGCCCCGCCGTGCGGAAGATGCCGGTGAGGCGCGCGTGGGCCATCTGCACGTAGAACACCGGGTTCTCCTCCGTCTGCCGCCGGGCCAGCTCCACGTCGAAGACGAGTTGCGAATCGCCGGGGCGCATGAGGAAGAAGTAGCGCGCGGCGTCGGCGCCGACCTCGTCGAGCAGGTCGCGGAGCGTGACGAACTCGCCCGAGCGCTTCGACATCTTCACCTCTTCGCCGCCGCGCACGACCTTCACGAGCTGGATGAGCGCCACCTCGAAGAATTCGGGCGGCAGGCCGAGCGCCGAGAGCACCGAGCGCATGCGGGGGACGTAGCCGTGGTGGTCGGCGCCCCAGACGTCGATGGCACGATCGAAGCCGCGGGCGCGCTTGTCCACGTGATAGGCGATGTCCGGCACGAGATAAGTGAGCGATGCATCGCTCTTCCGGAGGACGCGATCCTTGTCATCGCCGAACTGGGTGGTGCGGAGCCAGAGCGCGCCGTCCTTCTCGTAGGTGAGTCCCTTCTCCCCGAGCAGCACGAGCGCCTCGTCCACCAGGCCGCCCTCGTAGAGTGCGCGCTCCGAGGTGATGACGTCGAAGCGCACACCGAAGTCGGCGAGGTCCCGGTCCTGCTCCTCGCGCTGCATCGCAAGCGCAAGCGCACGGCACTGGCGAATGCCCTCCTCCGCCGGCAGGTCGATAAAGTCCCGCCCCTCGCGCCGGAGCACCTGCTCCGCCGCCTCGGCCAGATAGAGGCCGTGATAGCCGCCCTCGGGGATCTCGGCGTCGCGGCCGCGCGCCTGCTGCACCCGGGCCCAGAGCGATTGCGCCAGCCGGTCGATCTGCACGCCCGCGTCGTTGACGTAGAACTCGCGGGTAACCGCGTGGCCGGTCCACTGAAGGAGCGATGCGATGGCGTCACCTACCGCGGCGCCGCGGCCGTGGCCCACGTGGAGCGGCCCCGTCGGATTGGCGGAGACGAACTCGAGGTTCACCTTGAGCCCGATGCCGAACTCGCTCCGGCCGTACGCGTCGCCGTGCTCGAGGATCTGCGCCACGCCGTACGCCAGCGCGTCCTCGGCGAGCCAGAAGTTGATGAAGCCGGGCCCCGCGACTTCGGTGCGGGCGACGAGATCGCGCGAGAGGTGCAGCTCTTGGAGCACGCGCGCGGCCACCTGACGCGGATTCGCCTGGTCGCGCCGGGCGAGCACGAGGGCGAGGTTGGTGGCGAGATCGCCGTGGCCGGCATCGCGCGGGCGCTCGAGCACGAAGTCGATGCCACCGGCGCCCAGACGCTCGGCGGCGCGCGCCAGCTCGGCGCGGAGCACGTCGCTCACTCCGCGGCCTTCTTGGGCGCGGGTTTCGACTCGGACTTGGCCGGGGCGTCACCTTTCTTCGACTCGCCCGAGGATTTCTCCGCGGCCGGCTTGTCGCTCGCGCCCTTCTCGCCGCCGCTCTTCTCGCCCGACGCCTTCTCGCCCTCGGGCGCCTTGCGGGGGCCTTTGCCGTCCTTGCCGTAGTCGGTGATGTAGAAGCCGCTGCCCTTGAAGACGAGGCCCGCCCCGCCCGACATCCGGCGCGTGGCCGGGCGGCCGCAGACCGGGCATTTGGCCCGCGGTCGGTCGCTCATCTTCTGGAACTTCTCGAACTCGTGCCCGGCGGGGCAGACGTACTCGTAGGTCGGCATGGGGCTCGGGGCGGTAAATGAAATCAGCGCGGAAACTTAGCGGCGCCGGAAGAGGGGTTCAAGCAGGTGGTATACCAGCGATTACGCCTCGCGCACGCGTACGGGCAGCGTCACCATAGTCTTGCCCGCCCAATGCAGCCGCTTCTGCAATGCGAGTGCGGTCTCGTTGTGCAGCAGGCGCTGGTACCAGCGCTCGCGCTGGAAAATCACCTTGCCGGCGAAGAACGTGATCCGGGGGTATTCCCGCGCGACCTCGAGGCAGAGTTGCTCCGCTTCGGCCACGGCGTCGATGCCCACCGTTGAGCGCGCGGCCGCCGGGATTCCGAGCCCGTGCGCAAAGCGCACGTAGCGTGCGACCATCGCCTCGGTGCGCTCGCGCAACTGGTCTACCGCGTGCTCACCCTTGAATTCGCCCGAATCCACCACGCCGACCGAAATGAAGACGAGACCCCGATAGTGCCCGGGGAAGGCGCGGAAGATATTGAGCACCGTGTGAATGCCGAGGCCGCCGTAGCTCGCGACCAGTACGCCAGCCACGGGGGCCGCAGGGTCGGGTGCGCCGAGGTTGGCCGTACCTTCGCGCGCGGGGAGGTCGCCGAGCTCGCGGTGCAGCTGCGCCATCTTGAGCGCCGCGTAGCGATAATGGCCGCGAATGCGGAGACAGAGCACCACCACGAGGCCGGTCACTGTGAGAGTCACCCACCCGCCCTCGAGAAACTTCTCGAACACGGTGATTCCGAGGATGCCCGCGCAGAGCGCGAATCCGGCGCCGAACAGCGCAATCCGGCGCCGGCGCCGCGCCTCCGCTGCGCCAGGCACGCGCCACCAGTGGCGCAGCATGCCGAACATCGAGAGCGAGAACGTGAGGAACACGTTGATGCTGTACATGACGATAAGGTGGCTCACGTCGCCGCGGGTATAGAGCAGGGCGGCGAGCGACGCGGCGCCCATGAGCACAATGCCGTTCTGGGTGGTGAGCCTGTCGGAGAGGGCGGCAAAGCGGTGCGGGACCCAGGAATCGATGGCCATGTTTGCCAGCACCCGCGGCCCGTCGATGAAGCCGGCTTGCGCGGCAACCACCAGCAGCGCGCCCTCGGCGAAGAGCGTGAGCCCCACGAAGAGGCCACCGAGCGGCACGTCGCGCACCAGCCGCTCGATCAGCACCGCGTTGAGCGTCTTGCCCTCGACCGGGGTCACCTGCCAGAGCAGGTAGCAGAGGAGCAGGCCGGAGGCCGTGAAGGCGAGCGATGCGCCCATGTACACCATGGTGCGTTTGGCCGTACGCACCCTCGGCTCGCGCATAATCGGCAGGCCGTTCGAGACTGCCTCGATGCCGGTGTAGGTGCCGCCGCCCAGGGAGTAGGCGCGGAGAAAGATTAGGATGAGGCCGCCCACCCCGAGCGCACGCATGGCGTGGGTGTAGCCCGCCCCTACGTGCGCGGCGGTGCTGTGGATGGCCGGCAGGTGCGCCACGACCGCCCCGCCGATCAGCAGCACGTGGGTGACAAGGAACAGGAGAAAAACGGGCAGCAGCACGATCACCGATTCGCGCACGCCCCGGATGTTGAGCGTCGTGAGCGCCACGAGCAGCGCGATCTCGACCGGCAGCTTTAGCGGCTGCCACGCCGCCGGGCCCAGACTGAACAGCGCGTCGCCCGCGGCGGCCATCGAGGTGGTGATGGTGAGGACGTAGTCCACCAGCAGCGCGGCGCCGGAAATGAGGCCCGCTTTGGGCCCGAGCAGCTTGGTGGCGACGACATAGCCGCCGCCTCCGCTCGGGAACTGCTCGATGATGCGGCTGTACGCGGCCGAGATGAGCAGCACGGTCGTGGCCATGAGGACAACGAGGCCCAGCGCGAGGAAGGTGTGCTCTCCGAGCGCCCGGTACGCCTCTTCGGGACCGTAAGCGGAAGAAGAAAGCCCGTCCGCGCCGAGACCTACCCAGGCGAGGAACGGGATCAGGGAGAGCCGATGGATCAGCGTGGTATCCGCGAGATCGCGCGGCTTGCCGAAGACGAGCTGCCTCAGGCGCCGCGGCTCGCGCGGGGGACTCGGAGGCTCGGAGTCCGCTGCCGGACTGGTTTCCATGCTCGCGCAAGCTAGCCGAGTGTGGTGCTCGCGCAAGCGATCGGGCCGGTCACGCCGCCGGCCGGTACACGCCCCACGCAAGCCGCAGCGCGTCGCTCACCTCGCCGAGCGTTGCGCGCGCGCGCACCGCGGAGAGGATGGGTGGCATGAGCGGGCCGGCACCGCGCGCGACCGTGGAGAGCGCGGCGAGCGCCGCCGCGACCGCACCGGCGTCGCGCGCGGACTTGGTGCGCGCGAGCCGCTCGCGCTGGCGGGCCTCGAGCTCGGGAAAATTCGGCGTCTCGATGCCGGGCGGCGCCGAGTCGTCGGTGAAGCGGTTCACGCCGACGACGGTGCGCGCACCGGACTCCTGCGCGCGCTGGATCTCGTAGGCGCTCCGCGCAATGGCTTCCTGATAGAACCCCCGCTCGATCGCGGCCGCGGCGCCGCCCAGCCGGTCCACCTCCTCGATCAACGCGCGCGCGTCGCGCTCGATCCGGTCGGTCATCGCTTCGACGTAGTAGCTCCCCGCGAGCGGATCGACCACATCGGCCACGCCGCTCTCGTAGCCCAGCACCTGCTGCGTGCGCAGGGCCAGCGTCGCCGACTCGGCGGTGGGGAGCGCCAGCGCCTCGTCGTAGCCGTTGGTGTGGAGCGACTGCGTGCCGCCCAGCACCGCGGCGAGCGCCTGGTACGCCACGCGCACCACGTTGTTCATCGGCTGCTGCGCCTGGAGCGTGACGCCGCCGGTCTGCGTATGGAAGCGGAGCCGCGCCGTGGCATCGTTCGCGCCGAAACGCTCGCGCGCGAGTTGGGCCCAGAGCCGCCGCGCCGCGCGGAACTTGGCCGCTTCCTCGAACAGATGGTTGTGGCTCGCGAAGAAAAACGAGAGCCGCGGGCCGAAGGTGTCGATGGCGAGCCCCGCCGCGAGCGCCACCCGCACGTACTCCAGCGCGTTGGCCAGCGTGAACCCCACCTCCTGCACCGCCGTCGCCCCCGCCTCGCGCATGTGGTAGCCGCTGATCGAGATCGGATTGAAGCGCATCCCCTCGTGAGCCACGAAGCGGAAGAGGTCAGCGGCAAGGCGGAGCGAGGGCCCGGGCGGATAGATGTAGGTGCCGCGCGCCACGTACTCCTTGAGCACGTCGTTCTGCACCGTGCCGGTGAGCCGCGCCCTCGGCACGCCGCGCTCCTCGCCGACCACCACATACATGGCGAGCAGGATGGCGGCGGTGGCGTTGATCGTCATCGAGGTCGACACGCGGTCGAGCGGAATCTCGTCAAGGAGGAGCGCGAGATCGTCCACCGTGTCGATCGCCACACCCACCCGCCCCACTTCGCCGCGCGCGAGCGGATGGTCGGAGTCGTACCCCATCTGGGTCGGGAGGTCGAATGCCACCGAGAGGCCCATCTGTCCCGCGGCGAGGAGCTGCCGGAAACGCGCGTTGGTTTCCTCCGCCGTGCCGAAGCCGGCGTACTGGCGCATGGTCCAGAGCCGCTCGGTGTACATCGCGGGGTAGACGCCGCGGGTGAATGGAAAGGCGCCCGGCGCGCCCAGCTCGCGCGCGGGGTCGGCGGTCCAGTCGCCCGGGCCGTAGAGGATCTTGCGTTCGCCGCTCACCTGGCGCCGCTCATCGGCCGCGGCTCACAACGCGGGCGTCGGCACCGGCCCGCTCTGGCGCAGCGCCACTTCGCGCAGCGTGTCGGCCACGAAGCCCACATCCTCCCGCGAGCCGATCACGAGCGGCGTGCGCTGGTGCAGACGGTCCGGCATGATGTCGAGGATGCGCGTCGTGCCGTCGGTGGCCGAGCCTTCCGCCTGCTCGGCGATGTACGCCATGGGGCTCGCCTCGTAGAGCAGGCGCAGCTTGCCGTGCGGATTCCGGGAATCAGCCGGATAGAGAAAGATGCCGCCGGCGATGAGATTGCGGTGAAAGTCGGCCACGAGCGAGCCGGCGTAGCGGCTGTTCTTGGGCTTGATCCGGTCGGGCGCATCGCCCTTGAGCGCACGCACCGCCGCCTGCATCCCCTTGCTCCAGCGCCCGAAGTTGCTCTCGTTCACGCTGTAGTACTTCCCCACCCGCGGGGTCACGATCTTGGGATGGCAGAGCAGGAACTCGCCGATCGTGGGATCGAGCGTGAAGCCGTGCACGCCCTGCCCGGTCGTGTACACCAGCATCGTGCTCGAGCCGTACATCACGTACCCCGCCGCCACCTGCTTGCACCCCGGCTGCAGCACGTCGGCCACGGTGCCGCGGCCCTCGAGGCTCACCCGACGGTAGATGCTGAAGATGGTGCCGACCGCCGCGTTCACATCGATGTTGGAGGAACCGTCCAGCGGATCGTAGAGCACGGTGTACTTGCCGGCGGGATACTCGGGCGGGATCGGGATGATATCCTCGTCCTCCTCGGACGCCATGGCGCAGACGCGACCCGTATGCTTGAGGCACTGCTTGATCGTCTCGTTGGCAAAGACGTCGAGCTTCTGCTGCTCTTCGCCCTGCACATTGGACGAGCCCATGGTGCCGAGGATGTTGACGAGACCGGCGCGGCGGATGGCGGCGGCGATGATCTTGGCGGCGAGCGCGATGTCGTAAAGAAGGTTCGAGAGCTCGCCCGTCGCCTCGGGGTATTTGCTCTCCTGATCCAGGATGAAGCGCTCGATCGTGGTGACGGATGGCGTGGGCAGCACAGTCGGCTCCGCGGGTGAGGGTGTGTCCGGCATGCGTTCACCTTCCATCCAACGAATCCTGTACTGAGAAAACCTGCCGCCGCGTGCGGCTCTGCACCGTCATCGTGGCGCCATCGGTGACGACATCCACTTGGCCGTCCTGGTCGGTGCGCCAGACCGCCACCCCATGCGCACGCAACCTCGCGAGCGCCTCGGCCGAGGGATGGCCGTAGGTGTTGTGCGTGCCGACCGAGACCACGGCTGCCTTGGGGTGCAGCTCGTCGAGCCACGCATCGCCCGTGGCACCCCGGCTCCCGTGGTGGCCCACCTTGAGAAAGTCCACTCGGCCCGCGCGCCCGGCCAGCCAGTGCTCCGCCACGAGACCCGCATCGCCCGGAAGGAGCGCGCGGAAGCCGCCGTATTGCACCAGCAGCACCACCGAATCCTCGTTCAGATCCTCGCCCCAGTGCGGCCACGCCGGGTTCGGGTGCAGCAGCGTGAAGCTCACGCCGTCGAGGGTGAAGCGATCGCCCGGGCGCCCGGGGCGCCACGGCACGCCATCGGCCGCGACGGCATCGAGGAAATGATAGTACACGGGATCGGCATAGCGCTCACCCGGCTCGATGACCAGGTCGGTATGAAACCGGTCGAGCACCGCGGCGGCGCCGCCCACATGATCGGCATGGGCGTGGGAGACGATCATCGCTGAAATCTCCGCCACGCCCTCGCGGGCGAGAAAAGGCACCAGCACCCGGCGCCCGGCGTCGGCGCGTCCCCCTGCCCCATGCCCTCCGGCCGGACCAGCGTCGACCACGACATAATGGCCGCGAGGTGTCCGCAACACCGCTCCGTCTCCCTGCCCCACGTCGAGGAAATGTAACGTGAGGTCTGAAGGGCCATAAGCCGCCGGCCGGCCAAGTTGCAGCGCCAGCGGGATCCAGAGTGCGAAGGCCCCGACCCAGGCCCAGCGGCGGAGCGCTTCCGCGCGCGTAGTGCGGGCGTGCATGCCCCAGAGGAAGGCGGCGAGCGCCAGGAGCCAGGGGACTGCCGCACCTGGACCCGCCTCCGTCACGACGTGGCCGCCCGGCACCGCGGCGCCCACGGCGGCCAGCAGCTCGATAAGATGGAGGCCGAGCCCCGCCCCGGCCGCAAGCGACGCCGCGGCATCCGGCGCGAAGGGCAGAAGCAGCAGGCTCGCGAACACGCCGGGCACCGCGACTGCGGCGAGCGGGATCGCCGCGAAGTTGAGCGCGATCCCGATCGGCGCGACGGTGCCGAGCGCCGCCGCCGTGAGCGGCGCCGTGGCCAGCGTGGCCCCGATCGATGAGGAGAGCGCGCGCCACCCCCACGACGTGCCGAGCGCGCGGTCGCTCCAGCGCGTGGCGGTCGCAGCGCCCCAGAGAGCGCCGGCCGAGAGCCAGGCACCGAGGTCCAGCACGGCCCACGGGTCGATCAGCATCACCGCTAGGCAGGTGGCCGAGAGCAGCGGATTCGCCCGCACGTTCCGCTGGCGCTGGCGGCACCAGGCGGCGAGCACCGCGAGGAGGGCGGCGCGCGTGGCGGGCGCGGGCCAGCCGAGGAAGGACACGTAAAGCACGGCGGTGCCGGCCGCCGCGAGGAGCGCGCGCTCGCGACGCATGCCGGCGGCACGGCAGGCGAGCGCCACCCACGCGGCCACGAGCCCCACATGAAAGCCGGAGATCGAGAGCAGGTGGATGAGGCCGGACTGCGCGAAGTCGTCCCGGAGGGCGGGCTCGAGGCCGACTCTACGGCCCAGCACGAGCGCTTCGACCAGCTCCGCGCGCGGGCCATACAGCCTCCGCGCGGCGGTTGTGGCCCAGGAGCGGAGCCGCTCGGCAGCGCCGGAAGCGAGCACCGAGGCGCCGCTCGCGTGCACGCCCGACACAACGAGCGTCCCATCGCCCCGCCCCGACCACTGCGGCCGCGCGATCCACCGTGCGGTGACTCGCGCCTCGGCACCGGCGTCCGCGGCATGCGCCGCCGGCCAGCGCGCCGTCACGTCTCCTTCGCAGCCGGCGGAGACGGGGCGCACGCGCACCTGGCCGCCCGCGGAGTCGATCGGCTCCAGCAAGCGGACGCGGAGCGAAAGCGTGCCGGCAGGGAGCCGCACCGCACACGCCTGTGCTTCACGCGCGAGAGCAACGGCCGCTTCGACGCCGCCGAGTGTGGCCGCTGCCGCCAGGAGGCCTGCCACCGCGCGGATGGAAGCCGCGGGGGGCGCCGGGGTCGGTCCTGCCGAACCGCCGCCGCTCACCGCCATCCATCCGAGCAGTACCACCGCAACGCAGACTGGCGCCCAAAAATGCAAAAGGCCGGTCGCGAGACCGGCCCCGAATGCCACGGTGAAGAGGATCGGCGGGCGGGCCTTCACCAGCGCGCCCGCCCCGGCGTCAGGTGCGCCGCACCCCCGGCGCGCCGCGCCGCCCGCACCGCGGCGCACGCGCGATGCGGCGCAAGCCGTCCATCACCACCACATCGATGGCAGCACGACTCTGCTCCCGCTCCAGGTTCACCTCGGTCACGACCGATCCCTCGAGCGTCGCGACGTAGCTCCCCGGCACCCGGTTGAGCGCGTACACCATCACGTCCGCGCGGCAGAGATCGCAGCCGCAGAAGTCTGGGAAATGGTGCCGCAGCGCGTCGTAGGCGGCGGCCACGTGGTCTTCGGCGAGGTTGTGGATCACAGGAGGGCGAGCTCCGGTGTGAGGACGCGACCGGTGAACGTGGACCCGGTGGTGCCGGTGAGCCGAACCGGTCGATATTCCCCCACCGCGTGCTCCGGCAGCTCGAGCAGCACGAGATGGTTGCGCCGGGTGCGGCCGAGCATGAGACCGCCCCGCCGTGCCGGGCGCTCGACAAGCACCTCGTGGGTTTCGCCCACGCGCGCCACGTTCTTCCGCCGCGCCTGCCGGCGCACCACGTCGATGAGGCGGGTGAGCCGCTCCGACGCGACCTCGCCTGGCACGGCCTCCCGGAGCCGCACGGCGGGCGTCCCCTCGCGAGGCGAGTAGCGGAAGGTGTACGCATCGTCCAGATCGGCCTCCGCGACGAGCGACAGCGTCTCCTCGAACTGGGCGTCGGTCTCGCCCGGAAAACCGACGATGATATCGGTCGAGAAGGTGATGCCCGGCATGGCGGCGCGCAGCTCGGCCACCACTTCGAGGTAGCGCTCGCGGGTGTAACGCCGGAGCATCCGGCGGAGCACGGCGTTCGATCCGCTCTGCACCGGCAGGTGCACGTGCTCGCACACCGCGGCGGTCTGGGCCATCGCCTCGATCACTCGGGCGGTGAAGTCGGTGGGGTACGGGCTGGTGAACCGCACCCGGCGGATGCCGTCCACCCCGCCCACCGCACGCAGCAGGTCCGCGAAATCATGGGTGCCGTCGTAATAGCTGTTGACGGTCTGCCCGAGCAGCGTGACCTCGGTGACGCCCTCCGCCGCGAGCCGCTCCACTTCGCCCACCACGCCGCCCAAAGTACGGCTGCGCTCCGGTCCGCGCGTGTACGGAACGATGCAGAACGTGCACTTATAATCGCAGCCGCGCTGTACGGTGACGAACGCGGCAGGGCCCGGCTCGCGCACGGCTGGCACGTCTTCGTAGTGCTCCCACCCGCGAAACGACGTGTCGCTCACCCGCTCGCCGCTCCGGGCGAGGCCCAGAAGCAGCGGCAGCCGTCGATACGAATCGGGTCCGGCCACGAGATCCACCCGCCCGCCCTGCTCGAGCAAGCGCGGCCCGAGCCGCTGCGCCATGCACCCCACGACGCCAAGCACGCCGCCCGGACGGCGGTGGCGCTGCAGCTCGCCCACCCGGCCGATGACGCGCTGCTCCGCGTTGTCCCGCACCGCGCAGGTGTTCACCAGGACCACATCCGCCTCCCCCGGCTCGTCGGTGCGCTCATAGCCCTCGCGGCCGAAGATCCCGAAGATGATCTCGGTGTCGGCCACGTTCATCTGGCAACCGTAGGTCTCGATGTAGAGCCGGGGAGGCATGCGGAGAAGATACTCCGGGGGTCGTGACGGCGGGAAGGATCGGGCCGCATTTCAGGGCCGGATGGTCACCCCGGTCGTGATCAGCCATGCGTGCTCGGAATAGCCGGGGTCGCCCGAACGCCAGGCGCGCTCGATGGCGAGCGCGAGCGCCCCGCGGTCGGCGGCGAAGCTGAAGCCGCTCCCGATCGCGACGCCGTATTCCTTCGGCTTGGCTCCGGCCACGAGCGGAAATGGCAGCTTGGCGTAGCGCACGCCCAGGCGGAGCGGGAGGCGCCCGGGCCTGCGGGGGTTCGGGGTGTACTCGAAGCCGGCGGATGCTTCGAGCGTGTTGTTGGCGCCCACACCACCCAGGCCGACGAGGTCGGCGCTCGAGGTGGACCAGTTGCTCGCCCGCACCTGGCTCGCGACGCTGAGCTTGGCCGTGGGGCGCCACAGGAGCCCACCGCCCACCGTAAGAGGCAGATCGATGGGCGCCACGTCGGTCGAGTCCCGCTCGAGCGTGACGTGCCCGTCGGTGCGCGCCATCGCCGTGATGGCGAGCGTGCGGGCGAGCTGACCCAGCACGCCGATCGAGATGCCCACGCCCCGGAACGACAGCTCCGAGCGTTGCGCCACGGTGGCGTAGAGCGTATCGGAAAAGTCGCGGGTGAACTGGAGCCGGTTGGTGCCGGTGATTGCGTGCCCGGCGAGGCCGATCACCCAGCGCGCCCCGGGCCGGTATGCTACGGCGACGCGGATGTCGTTCAGGCCGCCGCGGCTCTCGAGCGTGTCGACGACGTTCACGGGTAAGCCGCGCAGCGTGATCGTGGAAGGCTGGACGAGGCTGAAGTCGCGCGTCGTGTAGTTCGAGTAGCTGAGCGCAGCCCAGAGCGGCGTGTTCTTGATGGGGCCGCCCACCAGAAATTGGGGAAACCGGGTGTTGCGGATCGAGGCCGCGCCCGCCGGCGAGTCGGACGAACGATAGTCGGCCATGACGGTGAAGGCCGCTGTGAGGTTCGTGAGATAGCCGAGCGAGGCGGGATCGAGGCTCGACTCACCGTCAAAGAGCGCGAACGCGCCCGCCGAGCCGAGCGCTCGCGCGGACTGCTCGCGGCCGGGAAAGCCGAGCCCGCGTACGCCGAACTCGGACGACTGCGCTTGCGCCGACGGCGGCAGCGCCGCGGCAGAAAGCCCGGCGATGAGAGAGAACAACAGAAGCCGGCGCACCTATGGCCTCTCGAACGGGAAGGAGCGGAGATAGGAAAGGCGAAGCTTCGGCGGGACGCCTGAGCGGGTCGAACCGAACGTCGCCTGCGTAAACGTCGCCGCTTCGGGGTCCGCCGCGATGAAGAGCGCGGGAGGGCGCCGAATGGTGCCTTGCCAGAAACGCACCAGCTGTCCGACTTCGAGCGTGACCGTGCCGGACCCGGGCGGCAGCCGGGCGATCACCGTGTCTCCCGGGAGCGGCTGCAACGGCGACTTGGCACCGAGATCGGTCACCAGGGCGAACGCCTGGATGTTGCCCGGGAACGGCTTGAGCCCGACCACCGGCGTCGCGGGCGTGAGCTCGAGGGTCGCCCGCACGATCGCGACCGAATCGCGCAGCCGGAGCGGCCACGGAAAGCGGATGAGCGAGCGCGAGGACGGCGCATTGCCAATCGAGAGCAGGTCCGGCGGCGGCGGGCCGCTGAGCTTGCTCACCCAGGAATTAAACTCGATCGTCGGCAGGACGGCGCGGCTTGTCGTCGGGGGCGTCGCCACCATCGGCTTGACGTAGGTGACGAACGTCGGCGCGAAATTGCTCTCCGCCACGCCGATCGTGATGCCGGTCGGCGAAGGCACCTGCAGCACCACGGCGAGTGCAAGTCGGTTGCCGTCGGCCGGCCCGAACGTGAGCGGCGCGAGCGCCGCGCCCTTGAGCACCGCCGTCACGTTGCCCTGAACGAGCGTGTCGGGAAGCGGGATCGTCGCGACAAGACTCGATGGGGTGAGCAGCGCGTGCACGCCCGCGTACGTGAGGCTCGTGGTGTCAATGGTCGACGGCAGCCGGTAGAGGAGCACGCTGGCCGGCCGCACCGTCGTATCACGCTGAACGATGCCGACGCCCAGCGCGATCGAATCGATGGTATAGGGGACGCGCGCCGTGCCGACGGTGACCGAGTCGGCGCGCGGATCGAAGCGGACGACGGCGATGTCGGTGTCGGGAGCGGTGGGGAGGCCTGCCGAGACGAGGAGCACGGCCCCGCTCCCGCGGAGCGCGTATCCGGTGAAGGTCGAATCGCCACCCGGCGTGGCGGTGAGCACCTCCTCGATTACATCCGCCGTGCCCCCCGGGCACAGCTCGGGGCAGCTCGCCGGCTGCGTGAGCTGCTCCTGGCAGGCGGTCGACGCCACGATGGCCACCACCACGAGCGCGGCGTGCCTCAGCACTTATTCACTCCACACCTCTTGCAGAAACGAGACGCCCGCCGCGAGCGGCGCCACACCGAGAAAGTCCGCGACCGTCTGGCCCACGTCGGCGTACGTGCTCCGGCGGCCGAGGGCCACGGGCCGGATTTTGGGCCCGTAGACGAGCAGCGGGACGACTTCCCGCGAATGATCGGTGGACGGGGTCGTGGGATCGTTGCCGTGATCGGCGGTAAAGATAACGAGATCATCCGGCCGAACCCCGGCGAGAAGACGCGGCACCGCGCGGTCCAGCTCGGCGAGCCCGCGGCGAAAACCCGCCACGTCGTTCCGATGGCCCCAGGTCTGGTCGAACTCGATCACGTTGGCAAGCAGGAGCCCGCGATGCATCGAGAGCAGCGCGCCCTCGATGAGCGCGTACGCCTCAGCGTTGGTGGGCGCGTGGATGCTGGAGATGTGGCGGCCGGCAAAGAGATCGTCCACCTTGCCCACGCCGATCCGCGGCTGATGCGCCCGCGCCAGATGATCGAGCAGCGTCGGGCCCGGCGGCGGGAGACTCAGGTCCTTGCGGCCGCCGGTGCGGCGCCAGGCACCCGGCGTCCCCACGAACGGCCGAGCGATGACGCGCGATACCGCGTGCGGCGGCTGAAGCAGCGCCCGCGCAGTCTCACAGGCGGCGTAGAGCTCGGCAAGCGGCACCGTGTCCTCGTGCGCCGCCACCTGGAAGACGCTGTCGGCCGAGGTGTAGACGATCCACTTGCCGGTGCGCCGATGCTCCGCGCCCAGCTCGTCGAGGATCGCCGTGCCGCTCGCCGGCCTGTTCCCGAGCACCCCGCGTCCCGTGCGGCGGGCGAACTCGTCAATGACCTCCGCCGGAAATCCGTGCGGGTAGGTCGGAAACGGCTGCTCGAGCAGCACGCCGCACAGCTCCCAGTGACCCGTGGTGCTGTCCTTGCCCGCACTCGCCGGCTCGGCGATGCCGAACGCCGCCGTGGGGCTCGGGATCGCGCGCACACCGCGGAGGTCTCCGCAGCGGCCGAGACCGAGGCGCTCGAGATTCGGGAGCGAAAGGCCGCCGGCCGCGCGCGCCACGTTGCCCAGCGTGTCGCTGCCCAGGTCGCCGTAGCTCGCCGCGTCGTGCGCGGAGCCGATGCCGAGGCCGTCGATGACGATGATCGCGGCGCGTCGCGTCACCGCGGCGGCTCCGGCGCGTAGCGGCGCGGCACGCGGGGGCCGAGCGCGGTGAGCAGCTCGTAGGAAATGGTGCCCGTCGCGCGGGCCTGCTCGTCAAGCGACACGAGACCGCCCCAGATGGTCGCGATATCGCCCAGCGACACGGCATGGTCGTCGGCGAGCGCGACCATGATCATGTCCATCGCCACGCGCCCCACTACCGGCACGCGCCGGCCGTTGAGCTCGATGTGGCGCGGGCGCCCCTCCGCGCGCACCACGCCGTCGGCGTAGCCCGCGGCCACCGTCGCGATCGTGGTGGGGCGCTCGGCGCGCCAATCGCCGCCATAGCTCACCGTGGCGCCGGCAGCCACGCGGCGGAGCGCCACCACGCGCGCGCGGAAGGCGGCCACCGGGCGCGGCGAAGGCGTCGTCTCTCCTCCACCGTAGAGAAAGATTCCGGGACGCACGAGGTCGGCCGTGTACCGGCGCCCGCGCACCGCGGCGGCGCTGTTGGCGGCATGTACCAAGGCCGGCCGGCGCGGCAACGTGGTGAGCGCGGCGCAGAGGCGCGCCCATTGCAACTCGGTGGCGGATTCGCAGCCGGGCGAATGGAAGTGGGTGAAGGCGCCCTCCCAGCCGGGCGCCGCGTCGAGCAGGGCGCCCGCCGCATCCCTGAGCGCGGGATCGTCGTACCGGAAGCCGGCGCGCGACATGCCGGTGTCGATCTCCAGGTGAAACGGCCGCTCGCTGCGTGCGGTCCAGGCGCGGAGCGCCTCGAGGTCGCCGATGGCCGGCCTGACGTCGAGCGCGAGGCAGCGGTCGATCCACGCCGGGAGCAGCGGCGTGAAAAGCACGATCGGCCGCGCGATGCCGCCGGCGCGCAGCTCCGCCGCTTCCACCGTGCTCGCGACCCCATAGCCCCACGGCTCGAGCGGCTCCAGTGCCTGCACCACGGGAATGGCGCCGAGGCCGTAGCCGTTAGCTTTGACCATGGGAAGCAGGCGGCCGCCGGCGATCGCGGCGACCGTCTTTGCGTTGGCGGCCAGAGCGCCAAGGTCGACGTCGACCCAGGCGCGGGCCGTCTCGCATGAAATGGTGGTGGTCACGCGGGCGAATCTTAATCCACGCCGAGGGATGGATGCAACACGATTCCGCGCGCAAGCGGCCGCTTGCGCGGGCGATGGCGCTGGTGCGCGACCTCCGGACGCGCTGCCCCTGGGACCGGGCGCAGACGCGCGCCACGCTTCGCCCGTATCTGGTCGAGGAGGTGCTCGAGCTGGATCAGGCGCTGGCCTGCGACGACACCGCGCGCATCCGCGACGAGATGGGCGACTTCCTGCTCCATCTCGCGTGGCAGCTCGTGCTGGGCGAGGAGCGTGGCGAGTTCACCGCGGACGACGTGGCGGACACGATGGAGCGCAAGATGCACCGGCGCCACCCGCACCTGTTCGATCTGGGCCCGCCCGAGCCGTGGGAGCAGCTCAAGCGGCGTGAAAGGCTCGGCGCCGGTGGCGTGCTGGATGGCCTCCCGGCATCGCTGCCTGACCTTCTGCGCGCCCATCGTCTCCAGGAGCGAGCGGCGTCGGTGGGGTTCGATTGGCCCGACGCGCGGGGCCCGATCGGAAAGGTGCGCGAGGAGCTGGCGGAGGTGGAGGAGGCGCTCGCGGCGCACGGGCCGGGGAGCAACGGCGTGGCACACGACCGGGTGGTTGACGAGGTGGGCGACCTCCTCTTTGCGGTGGTGAACCTCGCGCGGAAGGCGGGCGTGGCACCGGGGCCGGCGCTCGATCGCGCCAACCGGAAATTCCGCGACCGCTTCACCGCCGTCGAGCGTCTCGCCGCCGAGCGCGGGATCGCGCTCGACTCGGCGGGGCTCGAGGTGCTGGACAGGATGTGGGAAGAGGTGAAGCGGGAGGGGCCGTGATTCGCCGACGTGAGCCGCCGGACGCGGTCACATCGCGGGAGGTCCCCCGAGCACGTCCTTTCCCTCGATGGATGCAAGCAACGCCTCGTCGCGGCCGCCGTCGATGAACACGAGCGCGCGCCGGCGCTCCACGGTGTTGGCCAGCGCGTCGAACGCTTCCGGGCTCAGGGCACGGCCCACGAGCCCGCGCATCTGCTCAACCGCGCCGGCCGCGGTCGTCGCCTCGCGATATGGCCGGCTGGTGGTGAGCGCGTCGTAGATCTCGGCGGCGCCGATGAGGCGCGCCGCCCAGGGAATCGCCTCACCGCTCAAGCCGTCCGGATACCCGGTCCCGTCCCATTTCTCGTGGTGGCCGCGGATTGCGGCGCTCACGATCCCGAGGCCGGGCAGACGCCCCACCAGTTCAGCGCCGATCACGACGTGCTGTCTTACCTGCGCGAACTCCTCCTCGGTGAGCGGCCCCTTCTTCGCGAGGATGCCGTCGCCGATGCACAGCATGCCGACATCGTGCAGGCGGCCCGCCTCGCGCACCTGCTCGATCTCCTCATCCGTGTGGCCGAGCTCCGCGGCAAGGCTCGCTGCAATCTGGCCCACCCGCACCGAATGGCCCGCGAGAAAGGCATCCCGCCTTTCCATCAACTGGACCAGCGACTCGAGGACGGAAACCGAAACGCGCGCGGCGGCCGTGCGTTCAGCGCGGAGCTCGAGCGTGAGCGCGGCGACCTCGGCATGCAGGCGCTGCCGGCGGTCGGCATCGGCAAGCAGGGCCTGACGGCGCTCGAGGGCGGCTCGAACGGCAGCGTCGAGCGCTGCGGGCGAGACCGGGTGCACCAGATAGTTCGCGGCGCCCTGGTGCAGGAGCCGCACGGCCAGTTCCGCGCTGTCCCGGGTGCCGAGCACGATGACGCCGGCCCCGGGCTCCAAGCGTCCGATGGAGCCGGCAAGGTCGGCGCCGGACATGTCGGGCAGCATCAGGGCGACGAGGGCGCACGCGATCTTCGCGTGGCGGAGCGCGGCCATCGCCTGCGCGCCGGTGTCCGCGACCTCGACGGCGTGACTCAACCCGCGCAGGGCCGATTCGACGGCATCGCGCTCCCGGCCGGGTGCGTCGACCAACAGCAAGTACCCGCCGGCGGCAATTGACGTGCTGGCCATCAAGGCTGGGGAATACGGGTGAGCGTAGCGCTCAAGCCGTCCTTGGTGAGCCGCACCTCGGAGATGGGAGCGTCCGCGGACCCCGCGCCCTCGGCGATCTCGCGCACGCGAAGCACGTACGCCGCCGCGGTGTCGCGGTAGCCCTCCACTCGGCAATCCCGCGCTCGAGCGCCATCGCGCAGATCGCGGAGGATCTCACAGGCCACCGCAACCGCTGTCGCGCTGTCACGGGCGCCTCGGCGCCATTGCGCGCCGGCCGACTCCGAATCCAGAGCGGACCGCGTTGGCGCCACCGCGGCCGGCACCGAAGCCGACGCCGGGGCGCAAGCGGCCACCAGGGTCAACACGAGCGTGAGGCGCATGGAATTCCCTGTCGGAAGTCGGGGCGGGGCGTACCGGCAAAGGTTAGCCCGGCGCGGGCGCGGAGATCACCTCCCCGAATGCGACAGGCAGGGCCCCATTTGCGACACCTTGTGTCACTCTGAAACTGTCAGCGACCGGCGCCGATGTGGCTCCGCCCGCGACGAGCCGGTGGAGGCGAGCGCCGGAGGGGTCAGGAGGCGGCGCGGGTCGGCTTGGGAAAGAAGCGATCGGTGACGGCGGCGGCCGCCTGCTCGATGGTGAGAGCCGCGCGCGCCTCGCCGGCGGTCATGCCGAAGACCCAGCGCAAGTGCGCCTGCAATGTCCGGGTCTTGCCGTAGCCGAGTTTCGCGGCGACATCGTCAACCGTATTGCCGGGGTCGAGCAGCAGCCGGTGGGCGTAGAGCAGCCGTGCGAGCAGAATGACCGTCTTCGGGGGCGGCAGACCGCGCCGGGTAAAGCAGCGCTCACAGGTGCGCCGGATGACGCGCGCGCGGCGGCTCAACTCGGCCACGGTTGGAGCGGCGCCGGGTTGATTGAGCATGCCGTGCAGCGCGAGCCGGATGTTCGCGGGCAGGTTGTTGATGACGCCGCCGAGCGCGTCGATCACCTGGCGCGAGGCGCTCCGATGCAGCTCGAGCCCGATTTCCGCCTGGAGCGTTCCCAGCCCGTCGTCGATCCCGCTGAACAGCGCGCGAGTGACACCCGCGCGGCCGAGCTGCAACAAGGCGCTCGCCATCGGCGGCGTCAGGTCGGTGTAGATGAGCAGCGGCAGCGAGGGGAACATGGCGCGCAGGCGCGCGATCTCCTGCGCACCCGACCGCCCTCCAAGGAGGGGATCTACCACCGCCATTTCGACCGGGTGGCGGCGGATGCTCGCGACGGCCTCGGCCCAGCTCGATGCGACGATCCACTCGCAGTACGCGCTCCCCAGCTCGCCGAGGCGCGTGAGCCGCCGCGGCGCCACGGCGGCGAGGAGCAGGTGTCGCATTTGGGGCCGTACATGTCGCGAACGAGGCCTGAACACGGGCGCCGGGGATTCCGAGATTGACCGTGCCACCGAACCCATGGTCATCCTTGGAGGACCCCCATGCCGCGCAAAGCGTCGATCGCACTCGTTCTCTTCACCGTCTCACTCCTGGCGGGCGCATGCACTCGCAATGATGCAACCGGACCCTCAGACTCGTCCCACCCGTCGCTGAGCGAGACCCAGGGCGCGCGGAACTAGGCGGCCAAGCTCCGGGGGCAATCGTGCACCGGCACACCTACCCGGCTGCGTGCGCAACTTGCCCTCGGAGATTGAGCTCCAGAACCTCCACCACCCTCGCGCAGTCGTCAGACTGCGGATGCACGAACAGAGACTCCCGACATATGCCATCGGCGGCATCGGAGAGGATGCGCTCAATGCGGAAATACCAAGCATGAAGCCGATGCCGGTGAGCGAGGCGGAGTGCCGCCTTGAGCGCGCGTCGGCCTTTCTCAAAATCGCCAAACTGCATCAAG